>NZ_JBYSXG010000092.1:0-8551 GCF_058782005.1 Sphingomonas sp. FW306-1B-B10E | reverse complement strand
CCCCCAACCCCTCCCCTGAAGGGGAGGGGCTTTTAAGATCACGGATTGCCCTTGCCGCCATTGCCGCCGATCGCGCCGCCGGTGGTGAAGCTCGATCCGTCGGAGGCGAGCAGGACGTAATGGCCGGCGAGCTCGGCAGGCTGGCCGGCGCGGCCGAGCGGGGTGTCCTGGCCGAACTCGCCGAGCTTGCCCGGCAGCTGGCCGCCGGCGACCTGGAGCGGGGTCCAGAACGGGCCCGGCGCGACCATGTTGACGCGGATGCCCTTCTTGGCGAGCTGCTTGGCGAGGCCCTTGGTGAAGATCAGGATCGCGCCCTTGGTCGAGGCGTAATCGAGCAGCTCCTCGCCGGGATCGTAGCTGTTGACCGAGCCGGTGTTGATGATGACCGCGCCGGGCTTGAGGTGCGGAATGGCCGCCTTGCTGATCCGGAACATCGCGAAATAATTGGTCTCGAAGGTGCGGACCATCTGCTCGTCGCTGATCTCGGAGATGTCCGCCTTGCTCTGCTGGTAGGCGGCATTGTTGACGAGAATGTCGAGCCCGCCGAGCTGGCGGACGGCGTCGGCGACGAGCTTCTCGCAATTGGCGCGGCTGCGGATGTCGGCGGGGAGCGCGACCGCCTTGCGCCCCGCCTTGCGGATCAGGTCGATGACTTCGCGCGCATCGGGCTCCTCGTCGGGATGGTAATTGATCGCGACGTCGGCACCTTCGCGGGCATAGGCGATCGCGGCGGCGCGGCCGATGCCGCTGTCGCCGCCGGTGAGCAACGCCTTGCGGCCGCTGAGCTTGCCCGAGCCCTGGTAGCTCGTCTCGCCGCAATCGGGGCGCGGGTTCATCTTGGACTGGAGGCCGGGCCAGGGCTGGCGCTGCTCGGGGAAGGGCTGGTTGGTGTATTTGGTGCGCGGGTCGGCGAGCGGGGCGGGGCCGCTGCTTGCCGCCGACTGCGCCATCGCCGGCGCCGCGGTGGCGGCGAGGCCGATGGCAGCGCCGCCGAGTACGCCGCGCCGTGAAGGACCGTCACCCATGAAGTATCTCCCGAAGAGGTGGGGCGGGAACGGGCGGCGAAGGATGAAGTTTCGTATTCTCCGTGATTTAGCGGGTCGGGTCGATAAGATATTTCTCGCCGGTCGCCTTCTTCGCATACGCCGTCACCACTGCCGGATCGAGCGCCTCGGCGAGGCCGATCGTCGCGGTGTATTTGCTCGCGAAGGTGGTGGTCAGCTCCGCGGCGACGCGAGCGCGCAGGCGCAGATTGCCTTCCATGCCGAGCTTGATGAGGAAGGGCGTGAGCAGGAAGCCGCTGACGCCCCAGGCGAAACCGTAGCCGCGATCGAGCTCGGTCGGGCCGGTATCGAGCGCGCCGTAGATATAGACCTGTTTGAAGGTCGACGAGCCGTAGCGGCTATATTCGGTGGCGGTACGGTTCGCTGCGGCCTCCATCGCGTGGAGGATCGTATTGGCGAGCTTGCCGCCGCCGATCGCGTCGAAGGCGAGGGTGGCGCCGGTCTCGGCGATCGCATCGGTGAGCTTCTCGCGAAAGTCGGGGGCGGTGCTGTCGACGATGTATTTGGCGCCGATATCGCGGAGGATCGCCGCCTGGGCGTCGCTACGGACGATATTCACGAGCGGCACGCCGTCTGCGACGCAGATGCGGTTGAGCATCTGGCCGAGGTTGGACGCGGCGGCGGTGTGGACGAGTGCCTTGTGGCCCTCGCTCCGCAGCGTCTCCACAAAGGCGAGCGCGGTCAGCGGATTGACGAACATCGAGGCTCCGTCGGCGGCGCTGGCGCCTTCGGGGAGCGGGATGCAGTCGCGCGCGGCGATCTTGCGATATTGCGTGAACATCGCGCCGCCGATCATCCCGACGCGCTTGCCAAGCAGTGCGGAGACATTCTCGCCGGCCTGGACCACCGTGCCGGCACCTTCGTTGCCGACCGGCATCGATTGGCCGAGCCGCGGCTTCATCGCGCCCATTCGAGCCTCGGGAATCCGCGCCTGGAGGGTGGGACGGTTGGACGTCCCGCCTGCCTCCATCGTGGCGAGGTCGGCCGGGCCGAGCAGCAGAAACAGATCGGATGGGTTGATCGGCGCGGCCTCGACCTGGACGATCAGCTCGTCGGGGCCGGGGGCGGGCAAGGTGACGGGATCGAGGGAGAGCGTGAGTTTGCCCTCGCTCGATATGGTCGAGCGGAGTTCGAGGCCGGTCAGGTCAGTCATGGCGCTCTCCAATGGTCAGTCGCGGGTCCGGACGATCTCGCAGCCGATCTGCGCGTCCGGATAGATATCGGGCTTGGTCGAGCGAACGCGAACCTCGCGGACGCGCGGATCGTGCAGCGCCAGCGCGGCGACCTCGTCGCACAGCACCTCCTGCAGTGCGAAATGGCGTGACGTGGCGAGCGCGTGGATCTCGCGGCGCAGGAAGTCGTAATCGACCACCGCGTCGATCCGGTCCTCGGGCGGGGTGTCGTAGCGGCAGGTCATCGCGACGCTCAGCACCACGCGCTGCGGCGCCTGCTCGTGCGCGTGGATGCCGAGGCCCATCATGACTTCGAGGTCGTCGAGGCGGATCGTATAATCAGGCAAGCGGACGTTCCCGGCCCTCGAACATCACGTCGCCGTCGCGCGGCAGGAAGCGCTGGCCGCAATCGACGAAGACATTCTGCCCGGTGATGCTGCGCGCAGTGAGCAGATGCTCGACCGTCGCGGCGATGTCGTCGAGCGCGACCGGCTGCTGGAGCAGATTCTGGCGAGCATGCTCGGCGAACTCGTCGGCGGTCTGGTCGAGGCTGGGGAGGGTGAGCCCCGGCGAGACGGCATTGACCCGGATGCGCGGGGCGAGGGCGCGCGCGAGCATCTCGGTCGCGGTGGCGAGCGCGGCCTTGCTGCAGGTGTAGGTGAAGAAATCGGGGTTGAGGTTGGCGACCTTCTGGTCGAGCAGATTGACCACCGCGCCGTGTTCGAGATCGATCTGTTCGGCGAGTGCCGAGGCCAAGGCGACCGGGGCGCCGAGATTTACGCGCATATGCTGGTCGAGCAATGCGTAGTCGGCGAGGGGGAGGGCGTCGAAGGCGAAGATAGAGGCGTTGTTGACGAGGCCGTCGACGGGGCCGCCAAGGCCCTCGCGTGCCGCCGCGATCAAGGCGGGGGCGGTGGCGGCGTCGGCGAGTTCGCCGGAGACGATGCAGGCTTGGCCGCCGGCTGCGGCGATTGCGCTGCGCAGGCTTTCGGCATCGTCGGGCGCGTGGTGGTGGTGAATGGCGACGGCATGGCCGCGCAGCGCGAGCCGGCGCGCGATGCCGGCGCCGATGCGCTTCGCGCCACCGGTGACGAGAATGCGCATCTAATTCCTCCCCCTCCGGGGGAGGATCGAGATAGGGCACGTGTCACCCTCAATACCCCATCAGCTTGAGCACTTCCTGGCGGCTGCGCTCGTCCTCGCGGAAGACGCCGAGCATGCGGCTGGTGACCATGCCGACGCCGGGGGTGCGCACGCCGCGGGCGGTCATGCAGCCGTGCTGCGCCTCGATCACCACCGCGACGCCCTGCGGCTGGAGCCGCTCCCAGATGCAGTCGGCGACCTGCGCGGTCAGCCGCTCCTGGACCTGGAGGCGGCGCGCGAAGCCGTGAAGGACGCGGGCGAGCTTGGAGATGCCGACGACGCGGTCTTTGGGCAGATAGGCGATCGACGCCTTGCCGGTGATCGGCGCCATGTGATGCTCGCAATGCGACTGGAACGGGATGCCGGTGAGCAGGACGATATTGTCATAGCCGCCGACCTCCTCGAACACGCGGTCGAGATGGTGCGCGGGGTCCTCGTTATAGCCCTCGCAATATTCCTTCCAGGCGCGCGCGACGCGCAGCGGCGTGTCGATCAGCCCCTCGCGGTCGGGATCGTCGCCCGACCAGCGGATCAGCGTGCGGATCGCTTCAGCGACATGGTCCGGCACGGCGATCTTGGCGGGGCCGGCGACGAGATCGCCGTCTTCCGCAGGATCGTGCTTTTCCGCCATTCGTCGGTCCTTCCTCGCCTTAACCCAGTTTACGCTACGGCAAGCGGGGTTTGGCCGCTTCGCCGCTGTTGCGCATCCGTACCACTCCGTCAAAAACGGCTGGAATCCGCGGAGTTCCGCGTCGCATTCCGTTGACGGCTTCGAAAATGCAGCGTTAGTTGCACGCGTAATAAAAGCAACGCCGACGCCGGATATCGGGGGGCGAACAGGAGAGGGGCACTCATCCTATGAAGAAACTCGACTTGCTCGCGGCGACCGCGCTCGGCCTGCTGCTGGCCACGCCGGCCTTTGCGCAGGATACCGCCAACCAGGCGGCGTCGCCGACCGTCGACGAGAGCCAGACCGACGAATATCAGAGCGCCAACGACATCGTCGTGACCGCGACGCGGCGCAACGAGACCGTCCAGGACGTGCCGATCGCGATCACCGCGATCGGGCCCGAGCTTCTCCAGAATGCCGGGGTCGACAATGTCCGCGACCTCGAGCAGCTCGCGCCGTCGCTGCAGAGCTCGACCGGGCAATCCTCGGCGACCGGCACCACCATCTATCTGCGCGGCATCACCACCGGCGGCGACAATCCCGGCTTCGAGCCCGCGGTCGGCGTGTTCATCGACGGGGTGTTTCGCGCCCGCGCCGGCGTCGCGATCTCCGAGCTTCCCGAGCTCGAACGCGTCGAAGTGCTGCGCGGGCCGCAGGGGACCCTGTTCGGCCGCAACACTTCGGCGGGCGCGCTCAGCATCTATACCGCGCTGCCGCAGTTCGAGACGCACGGCTATGTCGAGGGCATGGTCGGCAATTACGATGCCTATGGCATCAAGGGCGCGATCACCGGACCGGTGAGCGAGCAGCTCGCGCTGCGCGTCGACGGCGGCTATCGCAAGCGCGACGGCTATATCCGCGACGCCAATAGCGACCGTTCGATCAACGATGTCGACCGCTGGAACGTCCGCGCCCAGGCGCTGCTCGACACCGGCGACATCACTTTCCGGCTGATCGGCGACTATTATCAGACCGACGAGCAATGCTGCGGCGCGGTCTCGGTGGTGCGCGGCGCGCTGGCGCCGGCGATCCAGAGCGTCGCTGCGGCGCAGGGACTGATCGGGCTTTACACCGGGCCGGGCAGCGACCGCATCCAGGCGATGTCGCCGAACCGCGACTATGCCGAGAAGATCAAGGATTGGGGCTTCTCGGGCGAGCTCAACTGGGATCTGGGCGGTGCCAAGCTGACCTCGATCACCGCCTATCGCGACTGGCGCGTGCTGCGGAACCAGGACATCGATTTCTCCGGGATCGATCGCGCCTATCGCAACGGCTACCGCAACGAGCTCAACGATTTCACTCAGGAGCTGCGGCTCCAGGGATCGGCGTTCGGCGGCAAGCTCGACTGGCTGATCGGCGGCTTCTACCTCAACGAAACCAACAAATTGCGCGACGTGGTGACCGTCGGCAACGATGCCAATCGCTATGTCGACACGGTATTCGCGGGGCAGCTGCGCGCGGGCTTCGGGACGCCGCTGCAATTCTACGGCTCGCTCGGGCCGACGGTGCCGACGCTCGGTGCGGCGCTGCTGAACCCGGCGGTGCCCAATACCTTGCCCGCGCTGACCCAGGCCTATGGCGCGCTGGCGCCTTTGGTCGGCTGCTTCCGCGCACAGGCGGGCACCGCGCCGGCCGCGGCCTGCGTGATCCCGAACTATCCGCGGACGCCGATTCCGGGCCTGGCGGCGCTCGCCGCGAGCCCGCTTCCGGGCGCATCGGCCGGGCAGGGCAACAGCCCCGACGATTTCCGCGTCAAGACCAACGCCTTCGCGCTGTTCACGCACAACATCATCAACGTGACCGACAACGTCTCGGTGACCTTGGGCGCGCGCTGGAACCACGAGACGAAGGACATGACGGCGTCGATCAACAACAATATCGGCAGCTGCACCTTCTTCAACCAGGTCCGCGCGGGCAATCCGGCGGCCACTGCGTACGCCAATGTGCTGCGCCAGGTGCCGGGCCTGTTCAACAATCTGTTCCTGCTGAGCTGCAACCCGGCGGTGAACACCGAATTCAACGGCAATTACCAAGACAGCTTCACCGACAACGAGATCACCGGCACCGCCAAGCTGGCGTTCAAGGTCTCGGACAAGCTGCTGATGTATGGCAGCTACGACCATGGCTATAAGTCGGGCGGGTACAATCTCGACCAGGCGACCTTTGATTCGGTGCTGCTCGGCGGCAACGGGCCGCAGGGTTCGGACCTGCAGTTCGGCGCCGAGACCAACGACGCGTTCGAAGTCGGCTTCAAGGCGAGCCCGAGCCGGGCTTTCTCGCTCAACGTCGCCGCGTTCTACATGAACTTCTACAACCTCCAGTCGCTCGTCTTCTCCGGCAACAATTTCGTCGTCCAGAATGTCGACAAGAGCGTCAGCAAGGGCGTCGAGATCGAGTCGACGATCCGGCCGACGCGCGACCTGACCTTCCAGCTCGGCTATAGCTATATCAGCGCGAAATATAGCGATTCCAACGACTTCACCGGAACGCCGCTGCAAGGCCAGGAAGGCCAGCAGTTCAACAACCAGCCCGAGCATACCGTGACGGTGGCGGCGACCTGGACGCCGAAGATCAGCAGCGGGATCAACGGCCTCGTCCATCTCGACATGCGCTACAACAGCGAAGTCACGATCCCGTCGAGCAACCCCAATCCGGTCACCGGGCGCACCGCGATCTACAACCAGGGCTATCCGCTGCTCAACGGCGCGATCGGGCTGCAATCGGCCGACGGCAAGTTCCGCGGCGAAGTGTTCGTCGAGAACCTCACCAACCAATTCTACTACATCACCGGCTTCGCGGTGCCCGAGCAGACCGGCAATTATGCGGGATATCCCGGCTATCCGCGCTTCTTCGGGGCGCGGGTGCGGGTCGGGTTCTGAGGTAGGGGCTGTTCCCCGGCGAAGGCCGGGGCCCAGTTGTGATGAAGCTCGAGAGGGCGGCATCCACCCGCCGCGTGCGCCGAGCCTGGGCCCCGGCCTTCGCCGGGGAACAGTGTCAACGCTCGAACAGGTGATCGAGCGCGCTGGCGGGCAGGCACCAGAACAAGGCGACCAGCGCCGCGCAGGCGAGGCCGAGCGCCGGCGAAACGAAGGTGAGCGCCAGCCCCGAAGCGTAGACCGCACTCGCGATCACGCCCTTGCGCAGCGCGAGCCGGTGATAGGCCTGCGCTTCGGCCGACTGGCTGCCGGTGCGGCGCACGCTGCGCTGGAGCCACATATAGGCGATCGACGGCAGCAGCATGATGCCCATGTAGACCAACGTCGCGTCGCGGCTGAAGATCTGCTCGCCCAGATAGGCGGTGCCGAACGGGACCAGCGACAGCGCGAAGATCAAGGTGATGTTCGACCAGAGCAGTCCGTTAGTCACGCGCGTGGCGTGGTGGAACAGCCGGTGGTGGTTGACCCAGTAGATCGAGACATAAGCGAAGCTCAGCGCATAGGCAGTGAAGATCGGCCAGAGGTGGAGGAGGGGCGCCCAGCCGGGCTGCTCGGGCGCGTGCATCTCGAGCACCATGATCGTCACGATGATCGCGATGACCCCGTCGGAATAGGCTTCGACGCGGCTAACCCCTGTGCGGCCTTCGGGTTGTTCGGTCATTGGATCCCCTTTCGGTGCGACTTTGGGCGGAGGGGGTAGCCGAAGTCAAAGCAGGAGAACGATGGGGGGCGGCCGGGAACCGCCCCCCGATTGCTCAGCTCTTGGTGAAGGCGGCGGCGATCTTGAGATGGACCTCGTCCGAGACCATCGGCACGATGAAGCCGAGCCCGAATTCGCTGCGCTTGATCACGGTCTTCGCCTCGAAGCCGAGATTTTCCTTGCCGCCCATTGCGGGTGCGCTCTTGCCGGCGCCGTAGAAAGCGACGTCGAGCGTAACCGGCCTAGTGACGCCGTTGAGCGTGAGATTGCCGGTGACCTTCGCCGTCTGGCCCGACGCGACCACCTTGGTCGAGACGAAGTGCGCGTCGGCGGGGCTGGGGCCGAAGAAATCGGGCTTGCCGCCGGCTTCCTTGCGGGCGCGCAGCAAATGCCCGGTCAGGCCGGCATTGGCGGTGACGACCTTCGACACGGGGATCGTGATGTCGACCTTGGCGGCGGCAAGGTTCTTGGGGTCGAGGTTCAGCGTGCCGCTGATGTCGCCGAACAGCCCGAAATAAGGCGTGAAGCCGAGATGATCGACCTGCCACTCGATCAGCGTGTGGTTGGGATCCGCGGCGTAGCTGCCCGCGGTGACGAGCGCGGGGTTCTTCGATCCGGGCGCCAGCATCGCCTGCTGGGCGACGAGCGGGGTGGTGATGGCGAGCGTGGCGGCAAGGGCAAGGAAGCGGACGCGCATGAGGTACTCCTGTTGGGGAGGCTCATTTCGTTGTCCTAACTATCCGGGTCAAAGCCTTGAGTAGAAACACATCGTTTCTCAATTGGCGGCGCGCCAGGGGGCCGAGGTGATCGCGGTCAATCCGGCGAACGAGGACTTCGCAGCGTCCAATTCGCGCAAACTGCCGCTC
>NZ_JBYSXG010000091.1:0-8784 GCF_058782005.1 Sphingomonas sp. FW306-1B-B10E | reverse complement strand
GGTTCTGGCGGCCGGGTCGCGGCAGGCTCGGGCGCGCGGGTCGTCACGGGCGGGGCGGGGCGGGTATTCTCTGCGACTTCGACCGGCGGCAGCGGGCGCCCGCCATTACGATAGTCTTCCTCGTACTTGCGCGACAGCGACAGGCCCTTCTGGCGATCATCGAGCGGCATGAACTGGTCCATCTGCGCGCGTGCCTTGACCGCCGGATCCAGCCCGGCGCCCGACGCGCGGACCATCAGCGCATAGGCGCGCGGCCAATCCTTCTGCACGCCGTCGCCGTTGAACAGCATGATGCCCAAGATGTACTGCGCGCGCGCATCGTCGCGGCTGACCGCGCGCTGGAGCCATTTGACCGCCTCGCCGCGCTTGCCGTTCTCGAATAGCGTGACGCCGTAATAGCCCTCGGCCTGTTCGTGGCCCTGGAGCACCGCCTTGCGGTACCATTCCTCGGCCTGGCGCGAATCCGCGGGCACGCCGCGGCCGAGCTTATAGGCCTGGCCCATGTTGAATTGCGCGTCGGCATTGCCGCGATTGGCCTCGGGCCGCCATTTCTCGATCGCGGTGCGATAGTCGCCGCGGTCATAGGCGTCGACGCCGGCGCGGACTGGGTCCTCCTGCGCGGCAGGGGCAGGGGCCGGAGCCCGCTGGGCGGACGCGGGCACCGCGAGCAGCGCACCCACCAGGCTGGCCATCCACAAAGACTTCATTGCCACCACGCTCCATCGCCCCGCGACCCAAGGACATGCCACTTAATCCTTAAGAGGCAAACATATCCTTACTGGCGCGCAAACCAAACCCCGTCCCGCGGCGAAACGCGTTAACTCCTTCTTATCTACCCGCATGCCATCAGGAAGCCTGCACTTATCGAGGGTTCGAGGGGGTTCATGCGCGTTCTGGCGATGGCATCGCAGAAGGGTGGGTCTGGCAAGACCACGCTGTCCGGTCACCTTGCGGTGCAGGCGCAGCTGGCCGGCCACGGGCCCGTCGTTCTCATCGATATCGACCCGCAGGGGTCGCTCTCCGACTGGTGGAACGAGCGCGACACCGAATATCCGGCGTTCGCGCAAACCACGGTCGCGCGCCTCCAGGCGGATCTCGAAGTGTTGCGCCAGCAGGGCTTCCGCCTTGCGGTGATCGACACGCCACCCGCCATCACCATGGCGATCCAGAGCGTGATCCAGGTTGCCGAGCTGATCGTCATCCCGACGCGCCCGAGCCCCCATGATCTGCGCGCCGTCGGCGCCACGGTCGACCTGTGCGAGCGCGCGGGCAAGCCGCTGATCTTCGTGGTCAATGCCGCGACGCCCAAGGCGCGAATCACGTCGGAAGCCGCGGTCGCATTGTCGCAGCACGGCACCGTCGCGCCGATCACGCTGCATCATCGCACCGATTTCGCCGCGTCGATGATCGACGGTCGCACCGTCATGGAAACCGATCCGCGCGGCAAGTCCGCGGGCGAGGTCGCCGGGCTCTGGGCCTATATCTCCGACCGGCTCGAGAAGAATTTCCGCCGCACCGTATTCGCGGCGCCGACGCAGCCGAACCAGTTTGGCCAGACGCCGCGCGCCGGCGGCTTCGGCCGCCGCGTGGTCGGCTGAGGGAGGTCGCGATGTTCGGCACCCCCAAGCCCACTGCTTCGCTGTCCTCCAGCCTGCTTGCCCGCAAGGGCCAGGCGCGTCCGGCGATGCGTCCGCAGGGCTTCCTGCAGATGCACACCGGGCCGCAGGAAGATCTCGGCTGGAACGACATGGGCGAGGAATTCCATCCCGCGCCGGTTGCCGCGCCTTATGTGGCGCCGGTTGACCATGATTTCGAGGCGCCCAAGCCCGAAGTGCTGCGCCAGATCGAAGCGCTCGACGAGCAGCTCGCCGCGCCGGCACCTGCGGCTGAACCCGAGACCGAAGCCGCGCCCGAAGCGCCGCTGCTCGCGGCGCGCCCGATGAAGCGCGAGCCGGTGCTCAAGCATGCGCCGGAAGTGACGCCGGGCACGCTCGCCCGCGTCGCGCGCGAAGTCTCGACCAAGAAGGCCAAGGCCGCATTCACGCTGCGTCTCGACCAGCAGCGCCATTTGCGGCTGCGTCTCGCGTCCGCAGTGACCGGCCGTTCGGCGCAGCACCTCGTAACCGAAGCGCTCGACCAGTTCCTCGAATCGCTCGACGGGATCGATTCGCTCGCCAGCCAGATCGACCCTGCGAAGCTTCAGGGGTGAAGGACATGACGATGACCAGCCGCAAGATGATCAAGTTCGGCCTCTCGGCCTTTGCGCTGGGCGGCGTCGCCGTCGCCGGCGTCGCGACCCAGGGCTTCACCAGCACTGCCTTCGCAAGCGCCGGTGCCAGCGCCAAGAAGGCCGCGGCGGAAGCCAAGGACGCGCGCAAGGCGATCGCCAAGCGTAAGGCCGGCGAGGCAGTCCAGCACGCCGAGGCGGCGGTCGCCAACGATCCGGCCAATGCCGACTATCGCGCGCTGCTCGGCCAGGCGTACCTGCTTGCGGGCCGCTTCACTTCGGCGTCGCAGGCACTTGCCGATGCGCTGACGCTCGCACCGCGCGATGGCCGCGTCGCGCTCAACCTCGCGCTCGCCAAGGTCGCGCAGGGCGATTGGGCGGGCGCGCGCGCCACGCTGCAGGCCAATGCCGACATGATCCCCGCGAGCGACCGCGGACTCGCCTTCGCGCTGGCCGGCGATCCGGTGACGGCAGTCGAGATCCTCGATCCGGCGGCGCGCGAGGCGACCGCCACCGCCAAGACCCGCCAGAACCTCGCGCTCAGCCTCGCACTCGCCGGGCGCTGGTCCGAGGCGACCAAGGTCGCGTCGATGGACGTCGCACCCGACCAGCTTCAGGCGCGGCTGATGCAATGGGCCAGCTTCGCGCGGCCGACCAACGCCTATGACCAGGTCGCGTCGCTGCTCGGCGTGCAGGCGGTGCAGGATGCCGGCCAGCCGGTCGCGCTCGCACTCAACCAGCAGCCGAACGTCGCCGTCGCGGCGGCTGCGCCGGCGCCGGTCGCAGATCCGGTCGATGCGTATATGCCCGGCGTGCCGGCGCAGGCGGCGCAGGCCGCCGCCGATGCCGGAGCAGAGGTTGCCGCCGCACCGGCGGTCGAAAGCCAACCCGCGCCCGCGCCGGTCCTCCAGCAGGTAGCCGGCACCGGCCCGCAGGTCGTGTTCGGTCCGCGCGCCGAAATGGTCCAGCAGATCCGCGTCGCGCAGGCCGCGCCGGCACGCGTCGCCGCGGCCAAGGCACCTGCGGTCCGCGCTGCCGCACCGGCCGCCGCCAAGGCCAAGCCAGGCAATTATTACGTTCAGCTCGGCGCCTATGAGAGCGCCGCAGTCGCCCGCGACGCCTGGGCGCGGCACACCCGCCGCGTTCCGGCGCTGCGCGACGAGACGCCGCAGGGCGCGCAGGTCGCAACTGGGGCGGGCAAGTTCTATCGCCTTTCGGTCGGCGGCTTCGCGCGGGGCGACGCCGCCGCGCTCTGCCAGCAGGTCCGCGCGGGCGGGAGCCCCTGCTTCGTGCGCGTCGGCGCGGGCGACAATGTCGCGGCATGGATCAAGAGCGGCGTCCGCACGCAAGTCGCGGCGCGCTGAACCAGACAAGTTTCGTCACGGGGAAGGCCGGGGTTCACGCTCCGGCCTTTTTCGTTTGGGCGATCCGTTGCGCAATCCGCGGTTCATCTTGGCGTAATTAGCCTGCGGTTTCGAACGACTACAGGGAGTAGCTGCCATGATTCGCTTGTCGCTCACCGCCGCCGTTGCAGCCATGCTGGCTTTTCCTGTTGCGGCGCATGCCCAGACTGGGCTCTCCGCGGCGGACCAAAGCCGGGTCGTTTGCGTGCCCAAGCGGGATAAGGCGGGCAACAAGATCGATGGGCAGGTCTGCATGACCGGCGCGCAGTGGCAGAAGGCGCTTGCCAACGCGCGGGTCCCCGCAAAATATCAGAATGCAAACTGGATACGCTCGTCAGGCACCATAGCCACTTCCAACTATTATCGGCCCAGCGCTTTTCTGGCCAACTCGGCGTCCCGCTCTCCTTTCCCGGGCAGAGCGACCAGATAATCCGTCACATATGCGGTCTGTTCGGGGGTGGCTTCGGACATGATTGCCCCTGGTGGCGATGCTGCCAGTCGGCTCCGAACGCGGCTCAGCCGATTGAGGTCCCGCCCTTATAGAGCCGCAGGACCTTGCCCTGCACCGGCAGCCGGTCGAACGGGGTGTTGCCGGCGCGCGCGGCCATGGTCTCGGCCTCGATGCGCCACGGCGCACCGGGGTCGAGCACGACCAGGTCGGCGGGGCTGCCGGGCGTGAGCGTGCCGGTGGCGAGGCCGAGGATCTTGGCCGGGTTGGCCGCGAGCAAGGCGAACAGCCGTTCGATCGGGATCAGCCCGTCGCGGACCAGCCCCAGCGACAATGCGAGCAGGGTCTCGGCGCCCGACATGCCCGGCTCGGCATCGGTGAAGGGCAGGCGCTTGGCCTCGGGGCCGCGCGGATCGTGGCCCGAGGCGATCACGTCGATCGTACCGTCCTTGACCGCGGCGAGCGCAGCCTGGCGGTCGCTTTCGTCGCGCAAAGGCGGCGAGAGACGCGCGAAGGTGCGGAAGTCGCTGATCGCGATGTCCGAGAGCAAGAGGTGCGCCGGGGTGATCCCGCAGGTGACCGCGACGCCGCGGCGCTTGGCTGCGCGGATCAGGTCGAAGGCGGCGGCGGTAGTGACCTGACGGAAATGGATCCGCGCCTGCGTTTCCTCGGCGAGCGCGAGGTCGCGCGCCACCGCGAGCGCCTCGGCGATCGCCGGCGCGGCGGGGAGGCCGTGGCGCGTCGCGGTCTCGCCTTCGGTGGCGACGGTGCCGTCGGTCAACCCGCCATCCTCGGCGTGCGCGACCACGACCAGTCCACAATCGCGGGCATAAGCGAGCAATTTGCGCATCGTCCCCGAGGACGGGATCCAGCGGCGCCCGGTGGCGACGGCGCGCGCGCCGGCCGAGGCGTTGATCGCCATCTCGCCGAGATCCTGGCCTTCGAGCCTGCGCGTGGCGGCGGCGAGCGGGTGGACCCAGAGTGCCGGCTTGCCCGACAGCGCGGCGCGGCGGATGATGCCGGGATCGTCGAGGATCGGCGACTGGTCGGGCATCAGTCCGACCCGTGCGATCCCGCCGGCGCGGCACGCCGCCTTGTCGACCGCGAACACGCCGAGATCGATCAATGCGGGGGCGAGCGTCTTGCCGGCAAGATCGATGCGCTCGGCATCGGAGGGGATTTCGAAACTTCCGACCGCGGCGATGGTCTCGCCGTCAACCAGCAGATCACCCTGGGTAACGCCATCCTTGGGGCAGACAAGCTGCGCGTTTTGGAAGAGGGTTTTCATCGCACGCTTCCTTGTTCCCCTGCGAAAGCAGGGGGCCAGGGCCAAGCAGGTCGACCTTCGTGGCTCTGGGCTCCTGCTTTCGCAGGAGCACGGGTAAGCGCGCACATCATGCCCAGCCCTCCACGCCGCGCTCCGCCCTGGTCAGCACGTCGAGGCAGGCCATGCGCACCGCGACCCCCATCTCGACCTGCTCGGTGATCGCACTGCGCGTCGGGTGATCGGCGACCGAGGATTCGATCTCGACGCCGCGGTTCATCGGCCCGGGGTGCATCACCAGCGCATCGGGCCGCGCGCGGGCAAGCCGCTCGGGGGTCAGGCCGTAGCGCATGTGAAACTCGCGGGTGGAGGGGATGTAGCCGCCGGCCATCCGCTCGTTCTGAACGCGGAGCATCATCACCACGTCGGCGCCTTCGAGTGCGGCGTCGAAATCGGTGAACGGAGTCACGTACATCCGCTCGATCGCCGCGGGCATCAGGGTCGACGGCGCGACGACGCGGACCTCGGCGGCCAAGGCGGTGAGCGCGAGCATATTCGAGCGCGCGACGCGGCTGTGGAGGATGTCGCCGCAGATCACCACGCGCTGCCCCGCGACGCTGCCGCGGCGACGACGGATGGTCAGCGCGTCGAGCAGTGCCTGGGTCGGATGCTCGTGCCAGCCGTCGCCGGCGTTGAGCACCGGGCAATCGACCTTCTGTGCGATCAGGTCGACCGCGCCCGAGCTCATATGGCGGATGACGATGACGTCGGCGCGCATCGCGTTGAGCGTCACTGCGGTGTCGATCAGCGTCTCGCCCTTCTTCACCGAGCTCTGCGCGGCATGCATGTTTACCACGTCGGCACCGAGCCGCTTGCCGGCAATCTCGAACGACAGCAGCGTCCGGGTCGAATTCTCGAAAAAGGCATTGATCTGGGTGAGGCCCTCGAGGCGCTTGTCGCTCTTGGCGCGGGTGCGGTTGGCCTCGACCCATTGCTCGGCCTCGTCGAGCAGGAACATGATCTCGTGCGGCTGGAGCCCGGCGATCCCGGTCAGATGCCGGTGCGGGAAGGCGGCGCGGCCGGGAAGCTGCGCCGCGGGGCTGTGATCGGAGGCTTGCATTAAAGCTGCGGGGTAGCGGGGTGGCGGCGACGGGGCAAGGGTCCGAACAAGTTTCGCCTCCGGAACTTTCCGATCGTCCAGACGCTACGGCGCGTGGCGAAAACTGCAAACGGGGGCAGATAGTGTCGAGCCGGGTTCGTGAAGCGGGCATTCTCGTCCTGACCACCCTGATCCTACCGCTGGCGGTGCTGGCGCTGGGGATCTGGGAGCAGCAGCGTGCGCCCGCCAATCTCGCGGAGAATGCCGGCAGGCGCGCCGAGGTCGCGGCGATGCTCGCCGATCTCGAAGCCGCGACGCAGGCAGCGGAGGCCAGGGGCAAGATCGCCTTCGACGCGGAGATCCGCGCGAACGGCCGCGTCTATGTCGGCGAGGCCGCGGTCGCGCTCGCCCGCGACGAACTCGACCGGCTCGACCGCGCTGCCTTCGTCGAGAATATCCGCAATTATCTGCCGCCGGTGGTGATCGTCTGCGCCGCGCTGGTGCTCGCGATCTCGCTGCTGATGCTGCTCGGCTCGACCGCCTTGGGCTGGGCGGGCCGCCAGTCGCGCGACGCGCTCGAGCGCGGGTTCGGTTTCGTCCGCCGCGCGCTGCCGCCGCTGCTCGGCGTCCAGGTGGTGGCGACGGCGCTCGGGGTGGTTGCGGCAGTGGCGTTCGAAGCCGCGCCGCTCGCCGAGCTCGACAATCCCGGCACCGGCGACATGAAGCTGATGCTCATCGCCGTGGTGGTGATGGGCTTCTCGCTGTGGACCGCGGGCAAGGCAGTGTTCAACCTGCGCCACACGCTCGCATTGTTCGAGCCCGATCCGCTCGAGATCGAGGGCCGCAGCGTCTCGCGCGCCGACGCGCCGGGGCTGTGGCAATGGGTCGATGGGCTTGCCGACCGGCTGATCGCCCTGCGTCCCGACCAGATCGTCGTCGGGCTGACGCGCGGCTTCTTCGTCACCTCGGGCCCCAAGATCCTGTCGCCGAGCGGCGAGCAATTCGCGGGCCGGACGCTCTATCTGCCGCTGCCTTATCTGCCGCTGCTCCGCCAGGACGAAGCCGAGGCTATCATCGGCCACGAGCTCGGCCATTTCACCGGCGGCGACACCGAATATTCGCTGCGCTTCGTGCCGATCTATGCCGGGGTGAACCGCTCGCTCGCGGCGATGGTGATGGCGGGACGCGGGGCGGACGGCTCGGACGGGCTGATCACCCGCCCGGCGGTCGAGCTCGGGCTGTTCGTGATGGAGCGGTTCGATCGCGCGGTGCACCATTGGAGCCGGCTGCGCGAGTTCGCCGCCGACGCGGCGGGCGCGAGCATCACCTCGCCTGAGGCGCAGGCGCGCGCGCTGCTGCGCACCGACGCGGTCGAGAGGCGCATCGGCGAGACGCTGGGCGCGGCGTTCCAGAAGCCCGAGGGCGCCCCTGCCGACCTGGTCGCCGCGACACTCGATCGCGCCCGCGAGGCGGGTCTCGACGATCCATCGGGAATCGAGGAACAGCCCCAGCCGCACCCGACCGATACGCATCCGCCGCGGCACCAGCGCCTCTCTGCGTTGAAAGTGGTTCCGGGTCCGGCGCTGCTCGCCGACGTAACGGCGCCGCCGGCGCCGGATGCGATGGCGCGGGTTTCGGCGCTGTTCGCCGCGCCGGATCAGTTGTTCCGCGACCTCACCGCCGACTTCACCGGCGGCGCGCGCGAAGTCCACCGCGCGCATCGCGAATCGCTCGAGACCGCCGCGGGCGCGGTGGGCAGCGAAGCGGTGGAGGTGCGCGACAGCACCAAGGCGGGGGGCTGGTTCCTGCTCGTCGTCGGGCTGCTGTTCGCGGCGATGGCGGTCGGCATCAAGCTACAGCAGGCGCAATTCCCCGAGGGCGCCGATCTGCTCGCCGGCGGATCTGGCCTGGTCGGGCTGGCGTTCCTCGCGATCGGCGTGTGGCTGCTGATCCGCGGCGAGAAGCCGTTCGTGACCCTGCTGCCGGATTCGCTCGTGCTCGACGGTGTCGATCGTCCGCTGGCCTGGCGCGAGATCGCGCAAGTCGGCTATCACGTCGTCGGCGGCGCGGCGAACAGCAACGGGCTGCGGTTCAGCGTGTTCCTCGAGCCCGACGCGCCGCTGCCCGGCCGGGCCAAGGGTGCGCGGCGCCCGAAGATCAGCCGCAAACACCGCAAGATCGAGATCGCCTCGCGCCGGATGCGCAAGATGACCGCGCAGGACTTCGCCGACCTGATCGCGCAATACCGGATCGCCGACCATGCGCGCCGGGAGCTCGAGCAGCAGGATGCGGGGGCGGCGTAGGGATCATCAAGCCCCTCCCCTTCAGGGGAGGGGTTGGGGT
>NZ_JBYSXG010000090.1:0-8789 GCF_058782005.1 Sphingomonas sp. FW306-1B-B10E | reverse complement strand
CCCCCGACCCCTCCCGCAAGCGGAAGGGGAGCAGAAGGAAGAAGAAAATGGACACCAACTCGCTCTTCCGCCTCGATGGGCGCATCGCATTGGTCACCGGCGGATCGCGTGGCATCGGCCGGATGATCGCTACGGGATTCGTCGCCCAAGGCGCCAAGGTCTATGTCTCCTCGCGCAAGGCCGAGGCCTGCGAGGAGACCGCCGCCGCGCTCGGCCCGAACTGCATCGCGCTGCCGATGGACGTCGCCACGGTCGAAGGCTGCAAGGCACTCGCCGCCGCGCTCGCCGAGCGCGAGGAACGCCTCGACATCCTCGTCAACAATGCCGGCGCTGCCTGGGGCGAGCCGTTCGAAGGTTTCCCCGAAAAGGGCTGGGACAAGGTGATGGAGCTCAACGTCAAGTCGCCCTTCTTCCTGACCCAGGCGCTCCATGCCCTGCTCAAGGCGGGCGGATCGGCCGAGCACCCGGCCAAGGTGATCAACATCACCTCGATCGACGGCCAGCGCGTCAACCCATGGGAGACCTACAGCTACCAGGCGTCGAAGGCCGCATTGATCCACCTCACCCGCCGCATGGCCGCGCGGCTGATCCGCGACCATATCGTCGTGTCCTCGCTCGCCCCCGGCGCCTTTCCCAGCGACATGAACAAGGCCGCCCGCGACCATGGCGAGGGCGTCGCGAAGCGCATCCCCGCCGGCCGCATCGGCGTCGACGAAGACATGGCCGGCGCCGCGATCTACCTCGCCAGCCGCGCGGGAGATTATGTGGTGGGCGAGACGCTGACGGTGGACGGCGGACTGGTCAATGCAAGCCTTGGTGGGAGTATCGAGGCTTAGCTCCCTGGCCTCTCCCACGAGGGGAGGGGAAAGACGTCACCGCCCCGCGCACCCCAAGGCCGCCGCGTCGATCGCGGTCGCCGCGCCTTGCAGCGCGTAGGTGTCGGCGAACGCCGCGCCGTTGGTGGCGATCGTCTCGACGCTCATGCTGCGGCCGTCGCGGATCGCCGCGACCACCGCGGCGTCGGTGCGCGAGTCCGGCGCCCAGGCGTCAATCTCGCCCGCACGCAGCTCGAAACGGCGTTCGCCGATCGCCAGCGTAACCCGGGCGTTGCCGGCATGCGCTCGGCTGAGGCGGACATGCAACTGGTTGCGCACGCCCTGCCTCGGCCAGGTGGCAATGCTCGCAAAGGCTTGCCCCCGGCCCTGCTCCACCGGCTTGGCGATCGCGAAGCAGCGCAGCGGCGAGGCGTCGCGAAACGCCCCCCAGCTGCCGAACGTCCCCAGCGCATCGCGCGGCAGCAGCGCGAGAAGCAGCGCCAGCGCGATCATGCCGGCGCCGCGTGACGGCCGGTGCCGAGATGGACGACGCGCTCGACGCCCTGCTCGATCAGCACCACCGATCCCTGCGGCAGATCGGGCGCCACCGGCGCGTCGAATTGCGGCATCGCGTCGGCGCCGGTCATCACGCCACGCAACACCCGGCTCGACATGCCGTGCATGATCACCAGTCGGTCGCCGGGATCCTGGTCGGTGTCGGCGAGCCAGGCCGAGACGCGCGCGGCGATCGCGTCATACCATTCGCCGCCCTCGGGCGGGCGGGTGTACAGCCCGTGCTCGAGATCGAGGAAGCTGCCGACCTCTTCCTGCAATTCGGCATAATAGCGCCCGCTCCAGCTGCCCATGGCGATCTCGACGAGGCGGTCGTCGGTCTTCACCTGGTGCCAGTCGAGCTCGAGATGCTCGGCGATGATCGCCAGGGTCTGGAGCGCGCGGCCGGCGCTCGACGACCACAAAGTCAGCTTCGGCCGGGGCCCGAGCAGCGCGCGCAGCGCCGCGCCCATCGCATCGGCCTGGGCGAAGCCGGCGCGGGTGAGCGGGGTGTGCGGATGATCGCCCTGCATCCGGCGCGCGATGTTGAACACGGTCTCGCCGTGACGGGCGATGAAGTCGCGGCCCTTGCGGTTGCTGGCTTGCATGCCGCCTTCCTCAGCGCCTCGGCCCGGCAAAGGCAATATGCGATTTCTCTGCGTCACGATTTTGCCTCGTTTCGTTCAGGCAACGAACAGGTGGGTTACTGTATCAGTACACCAGCTCGGAAACGGGCATGTAGCGTAACCAGGGAGTATCCAATGCGTAACCTCATCCTCGCCGCGCTCGCGGCATCCGCCGCCGCGACCCCCGCCTTCGCGCAGGACGCCACCTTCACTGGTCCCCGCGCCGAGGCGATCCTGGGTTGGGACCATGTCGGCGACGATTCGCTCGACAATGGATCGCGCGACGGCGTCGTCTATGGCGGCCAGATCGGCTATGATCATCAATCCGGCAACACCGTGTTCGGCATTGAGGGTGAAGTCACCGGCGCCACCACCAAGGACGAAGCCTTCGGCGTGCTCGCTGCCGGCGATCGGCTCAAGGTCTCGGCAGGCCGCGACCTATATGTCGGCGGCAGGCTCGGCTTCGTCGCCGGCAACCGCGCACTGATCTACGCCAAGGGCGGCTACACCAATGCCCGCTTTAACACCGAATACAACGCCAATACCAACAGCGCGATCACCGAGCATGACACGGTGGACGGCTGGCGCGCCGGCGCGGGCGCGGAGGTCAAGCTCAACGACAAGGTCTATCTGAAGGGCGAGTATCGCTACTCGAAGTACAAGTCCGACGATGCCGGCGTCGATGCCAGCCGCCACCAGGTCCTCGGCGGCGTCGGGGTACGCTTCTGATCTCGGATCCCCCCGCAATCGGGGGATCCTTCACCGCAACCTCCTGTGGCAAAATTGCCACGGATTTTCCTGTTTATGTGAGGTTCATGCAACTGCGGACTCGCGTCCCCAGTTATGCCCCGGCCCGCTCGCAAGGCGGACCGG
Source organism: Sphingomonas sp. FW306-1B-B10E (assembly GCF_058782005.1). Taxonomy (NCBI): domain Bacteria; kingdom Pseudomonadati; phylum Pseudomonadota; class Alphaproteobacteria; order Sphingomonadales; family Sphingomonadaceae; genus Sphingomonas; species Sphingomonas sp. FW306-1B-B10E. The sequence continues at coordinate 5,923 of NZ_JBYSXG010000090.1, read as the reverse complement.
TTACCCAAGGAGTTAGTATGCGTAAGCTTGTTTTCGTCGCCGCCCTGGTCGCATCGTCGGCGCTCTCCGCCCCCGCCTTCGCTCAGGATGAAGGCTCCAGCGCCCCCGGCGGCTTCCGTGTCGGCGTGGTCGGCGGTCTCGACATCGTCCGTACCGGCAGCAGCGAGGATTCGCGTATCCGCGGCGACGACCAGAGCATCGAAGGCGCCTTGTACGGCGTCGAGGCCGGCTATGACATCCCGCTCGGCGGCGCGATCCTCGGCATCGAGGGCGAGTTCAGCGGCTCGACTGCCAAGGTCTCGACCGACACCAGCGATCCCAACTATTTCGGCTATGGCCGCGTCAAGGCTGGCCGCGATATCTATGTCGGCGCACGCCTCGGCTTCGAAGCCGCGCCGGGCACCCTCGTCTATGCCAAGGGCGGCTACACCAATGCCCGCCTCAACGTGACTGCCGACAACGGCACCACCTCGCGCGACGAGAACTTCCAGCTCGACGGCTGGCGGATCGGCGCGGGCGTCGAGAAGTCGATCGGCCGCAACACCTATGCCAAGCTCGAGTACCGCTACTCGAACTACACCAATGCGGACTTCCAGTTCGCCAATGGCACGGTGACCGACACGTTCGACGTCGACACCGACCGGCACCAGGTCGTCGCGGGCGTCGGCTTCCGCTTCTGAGGCACGCAGCGCACCATTTTGGTGTGCAAAGGAGGGTCGGGGCGCTTGCCCCGGCCCTTTTTGCCGTTACAGATTGACACCGAGCCAATTCGCCAGCGCCCGGATTCGTGCGCGGCACCGGGGGTTTTGAGTGATGAAGGCGACGATCGAACGCGCAACTCTGTTGAGGGGCCTGAGCCACGTCCAGTCGGTGGTCGAGCGGCGCAACACGATCCCGATCCTGTCGAACGTGCTGATCGAGGCGCAGGGCGGCGGCACGATGCGGCTGATGGCGACCGATCTCGACCTGCAGATCGACGAAACGATCGCGGCCGCAGTCGACCAGCCCGGCGCGATCACCGTCTCGGCGCACACCTTGTTCGACATCGTGCGCAAGCTGCCCGAAGGCTCGCAGGTCGAGCTCGCCGCGGCGGAAGGCCGGATCACGGTCAATGCCGGCCGCGCCAAATTCACCCTGGCGACGCTGCCGCGCGACGATTTCCCGATGATCGCCGAGGGCGAGCTGCCGACCACATTCGAGCTGCCGGCGGAGACGCTCAAGCAGATCATCGACAAGACCCGTTTCGCGATCTCGACCGAAGAGACGCGTTACTACCTCAACGGCATCTTCCTCCACGTCACCGACGACGCCCAGCCTTTGCTCCGCGCCGCCGCGACCGACGGTCACCGCCTCGCACGCGTGACGGTTCAGCGCCCCGACGGCGCCGACGGCATGCCCGACGTAATCGTGCCGCGTAAGTGCGTCGCCGAGCTTCGTAAGCTGCTCGACGAGGTCGACGGCTCGGTCGGCGTGTCGCTGTCGGGTTCGAAGATCCGCTTCGATCTCGGCCAGGCGATCCTGACCTCGAAGCTGATCGACGGCACCTTCCCCGATTACAGCCGCGTCATCCCGACCGCGAACGACAAGATCCTCAAGATCGACCCCAAAAGCTTCATGCAGGGCGTCGACCGTGTCTCGACGATCGCCACCGAGAAGACCCGCGCGGTCAAGATGGCGCTGGACCGCGACAAGATCATCCTGTCGGTCACCAGCCCCGAGAATGGCGCCGCGGCCGAGGAAGTGCCGGGCGAATATGCCGCGATGGGGTTCGAGATTGGCTTCAACAGCCGCTATCTGATGGACATTCTCGGCCAGATCGAGGGCGATCTCGTCGAGGTCCATCTCGCCGACGCTGCGGCGCCGACGCTGATTCGCGAGAATGACAGCGCGCCGGCGCTCTACGTGCTGATGCCGATGCGCGTGTGAAGTCCGGGCGTATCGGTCTTGCCCCGCTGGCGCTGCTCGCGGGGTGCACCGACAAGCCGGCACATTCGCCCGACTCCGACGCAAACCTCACCGCGGCGAGCGCGGTGCTCGACAATATGACGACCGTCATGGTCGATTCTTCCTGGGCCGACATGGATCCCGAACTGCGCTTCGATCCCGCCAGCGAGCGAAGCGCCTGCACGTCCCCGCCGCGCTGCGCGGTGCCAGCCTCGGTTATTTCGGCGATGCGCCGATGGTCGCACAATATAATGCGGCGCAGCGAACACGGATGCGCAACGAGCATGCCGGTTTCAGCTTCACCGGTGACCGCGATGGCGACGGTGCTCCCGAGACGTACCGCACGGGTTTCTGGCAGCGCGGCGACGATCGCGGAACCTTCCTCGTGGTGTTCGAACGGGGCGTGCAAAAGGGCCTGGTGCAGACCGACGACGCCGGCGTGTTCCTCAGTTGGATGCAAGGCCTGCTCGAAGTCGCCGCCTGCAATTGCAGCCATTCGGGCGCCGTCTCGTTCGTCGGCGACCGGCTTCGCGTCGCATTCAGCGACTGAGCCGCATGCCCGCTTTTCGCGCCCGATGCCGATGCGTGTGTGGATCGCGACGAAGCGTTCCAACTTATCCACGTAATTCCGCGACTCGCATCAATACGTAGGATTTTGTTCGTTTCATGCGTGGTATGGCGCTCCGCATGCAAGGTTTGGACGCCCTTATCGCCTTCAACCACCGTCGCGCCGACGAAGAGCGCGCGCGGGCGGAGCTTGCCGGCAATGCGCGCGACCGCGCGCTGCACCTCGAAATGGCATCGATCTTCGAGCGCCGCGCCGATGTCCGCAAGCGGCTGATCCTCTGATCACTGCGCTTTGATGGCGCTCACATCGGCACGCGCGCGATCGCGCACCGCCTGAACCTGCGCCGCGGCATGGCGCTCGACGATCTTCGCTTCCTTGCCCAGCGCCTCGGCGCGCGTACGTAGCCGCTCGGCCTCGAAGCCGTTGGCGAGGCCGGCCTGCTGCGACAGGGTGTCGGCCTCGGCACGGATCTGACCCACTTGGTTCTTCGACGCCGATTCGATCGCGTCCGCCTGTGCCTCGGCCGCATCCTGGATATTGTCGATCCGCGCCTGTTCGGGGCTCTGTGGGCCGCAGCCCGCAAGCGCCAGCGCCAGCAAGGCGGCAGGCATGATCCAGCTTGGCATCGTCTCTCTCCCTGTCCGCAACGCCAACAAGGCAGCTTCGCTTTGGTTTCGCGCGAACGATTGAACTTCGCGGCAGGTTCTGCTATTTACATCAGTGTAAGTATGTCAGCAGGGCAGATCATGGCGACGCAGGCACCCTATAATCCCGGCATTCCGCTGAAGCGCGAATGGGGCACCGCGCTCGGCGCGCTTCGCCGGCTGCTGGCCAATGGCGACGATACCGAGCAGGTGTTCCGCATCATGCGCGCTTTGAACGGCGACGTCACGCAGAAGAATTACCGCAAGCTGCTTACCGTCCCCGGCGGCGGCAGGCTGGCCTATCAGCGGCTCGAACTCGCCGAGCGGCTGTCCGACCGCAGCTGGATCGACGGCTTCGCGCCCGGCACCGTCGGCGGCACCTATCGCGCCTTTCTCGACGCGACCGGCTATTCGGCCAAGGGGCTCGAGCAAGTCAGCATCAACGCGGTCGGCGCGGAAGCGCTGGCAGTCGAGCATCCCTATGCGTGGATGGGCCGGCGCGAGCGCGACATTCACGATCTCTGGCACGTGCTCACCGGCTACAAGGCCGATGAGCATCTCGGCGAGGCGTGCCTCGTCGCTTTCTCTTATGCACAGACCGGTGGGCTCGGCTGGGCGTTCATCGCCGCCGGCGCCGCGCTCAAGAGCATCCGCATCACCGGCAAGCGCGATTTCTTCCGCGCGGTGATCGAAGGTTATCGCCGCGGCAAGCGCGCCGCCTGGCTGCACGGCGAGGATTACGAGGCCTTGCTCGCCGAGCCGCTGGAAGTCGCGCGCCGCCGCCTCGGCATCGCCGAACCCCAGGCCTATCGCGTCGCCCAGGCGAGCCTCGCCGAAGCGGGGCTCACCGGGATCTAAGGCGAGGGCGGGGTCGGCTGCTCCGGCGCGGGCGCGCGCTCGACCTTCTCGGCAGGGGTCGCGTCCGGCGCCGACATCGCCTTGTCGAACGCAGCGCCGTCCAGCACTGGCCCCGGCAGCGCGAAACGCGCCGCGGCGATCGGCGCCTTGCTGACCGACTGCAACCGCAATTCCTCGATCAGCATGCCGCGCAACGGGGTTCCCTTGGCGAACACCGCACGCGCCTGCTCGGCGAAGTTCGACGGCGGGATGAGCTTGGCGAACGCGGTAAGCCCTTCGTCGAGCACGCCGGCGAATATCTTGCCCACCGGGGCGAGATCGCGATCCGGGCACATAACCACTTCGATCGTGTTGGCGTTCGGCCGGTCCAGCCGGATCGTCCACAGATCGCCGCGGCGGCTGGCGACCAGCTCCTCGGCGCCCTGCTTGACGATCGCGACATCCGGCGTTGCGCCGGGCTTGGGCGGTGCGACGGGGATCTTGCCGACGGCGAGATCGAGGAACGTCTGCCGCGGCACGACGAGCGGCGTCGTGCCCTGGAAAATGACGACATAGTCGCTGCCGCCATGCCGGAGGAGCGCGAACTTGCCGGCAATCTCGGCGCGATAATCGCCGCCGTCGTCGACTTCGACGGTCAGCTTCTCCTTGCCGAAATCATAGTTCGCCGTGACGTCGGCCACCGCGGGCAGCGGCGCCAGGAGCAGCGCCGCGGCGGCGGCCGACGTCCAGCGCATCACTTGACCTTGGGCGCAGGCGACGGCGCGGGTGCGGGCTGCGCCTGCACCGGCGGCTGACCCTGGACGGGCGGCTGGCCCTGCATTGGCGGCTGCGCGCTCTGCATCGCCTTCTGCGCCGCCTGGGCACGCGCACGCTCGGCACTCAGCCGCGCCTTCAGCGTCGCCTTGTCGACCGGCGACGGCACGTCGAAGCTCTTCACGTCAATCGGCCCCTTCTCGACCTTGTCGAGCTTGATCGCGTCGGCGAAACGCAGCACCATGCCCTTGCCGAGCATTTCCTCGACGCGCTTTTCGAGATTGCCCTGCCCGCCCTGGATCTGCTTCGCCTGGGCCGAACCGAGCTTGGTCTGCATCTCGAGCGCCTTGCCGACATTGGCATAGGCCGGATCGCCGCTGATCACCGCTTCGAAGCTCTCGGTCCCCGGGCCCTTCTTGGCGCTGACCTTCCAGACGTCGCCCTTGACGTCGGCGATCGTCTCGCTGCCCTGCTTGACGAGGTCGTACTCGCTCTGCGGGGGCAGGCCCATCGGCTTCATGCCCGCTTCCTTCATCATCTCGCCCATCACGGCGATGAAGTCGTCCGTCTTCGCCGCGAACTTGCCCTTGCTGTCGGTCAGCATGACATATTCGGTGCCGCCCTTGCGCAGCAGCACCTGCTGGCCGGCTTCGACGCGCGCGTCGCCATTGCCCGCGGCCTGGACGGTGATCGTCCCTTGACCGCCGCCCAAAGTATAGCGGGCAGTGACGTCCTCGGGCGCCTTCGAGCAGGCGGCGAGGGCAAGGGCCGCGGCGGCGGCGAGACAGGCTTTGAAATTCGGGCGGATCATGGTTTCTCCTTTGGCGCCTTCATCGGCGAAGCGCTGTCCGGCGGCAAGTGCCTGCGCTAGAGCACAAACAAATGACCGTCACGCGACTAGTTCTCACCGATTTCCGCAATCATGCCGATGCCGTGCTGTCGGCGCGCGCGGGTTTCGTCGTGCTGACCGGCGAGAATGGCGCGGGCAAGACCAATCTGCTCGAGGCGGTGTCGCTGCTCGCCCCCGGCCGCGGCCTTCGGCGCGCCTCGCTCGGCGAGATGGTCCGCCAGGGCGCGGCAGGCGGCTTCGGCGTGGCGGCAACCTTGTCCCCCCACCTGACGGCGTTCCCCTCCCGCTTGCGGGAGGGGTCAGGGG
>NZ_JBYSXG010000008.1:0-112800 GCF_058782005.1 Sphingomonas sp. FW306-1B-B10E | reverse complement strand
TTCACCGTCACCCGTGCCGACGGCAGCGCCGGCGCGGTCTCGGCGACCTGGACCGTCGCGCTCGGCGGCGCCAATGCGGCCGACTTCGGCAGCGGCTTCACTGCGACGGGCACGGTGAGCTTCGCCGCCGGCGCGACCACCGCCGAGATCCGCCTGCCGGTGCAGGGCGACACCGTGTTCGAAGGCGATGAGAGCTTCACCGTGACGCTGAGCGCGCCGACGGGCGGCGCCACGCTGGGCGATGCGGTCGCCACCGGCACGATCACCAACGACGACGCCGCGCCGCCCGCGCCGGTCGCCAACGTGTTCATCAACGAGATCCATTACGACAATGCCGGCACCGATGTCGGCGAGGCGATCGAGATCGCCGGCGCCGCCGGCACCGATCTCAGCGGCTACAAGCTCGTCCTCTACAATGGCAGCAACACGCCTGACGCCGCGCCGAGCTACACCACCACCAACCTCAGCGGCGTGATCGACGACGAAGGCAATGGCTTCGGCGCGGTCTCGTTCAGCTATCCGTCCAACGGCATCCAGAACGGCGCCGCCGACGGCGTTGCGCTGATCGCGCCGGACGGCACCGTGATCCAGCTGCTCTCTTATGAGGGCACCTTCACCGCCGCCGCTGGCACGCCCGCGGCGGGCGTGACCAGCACCGATATCGGCGTCGCGCAGAACGGCTCGGATCCGATCGGCCTGTCGCTCCAGCTCAAGGGCAACGGCTCGAGCGCCGGCGACTTCACCTGGGCCGCCGCTTCGGACGACAGCTTCGGCTCGCTCAATGACGGCCAGACCTTCCTCCCCGCCAACGGCCCCAGCCATATCCGCATCGCCGACGCCACCGTGGTCGAGGGCAATAGCGGCACTTCGAACCTGGTGTTCACCGTCACCCGTGCCGGCGGCAGCGCGAATGCCGCCAGCGTCGCCTACACCGTCAACCTCGACGGCACCGCCACCGCCGACGACCTCGCTCCCGGGGCGGTCCTTTCGGGCACGGTGAGCTTCGCTGCCGGCGAATTCTCCAAGCAGATCGTCGTCGCGGTCAAGGGCGACACTGTCGGCGAGCCCAACGAGACGCTGTCGGTCTCGCTCGGCGCGACCACCGGCAACGTCATCATCGACGACGGCGCCGCGATCGGCACGATCACCAACGACGATCCGATCGCGCTGACGATCAGCCAGATCCAGGGCGAGGGCCACACCTCCGCTTATGTCGGCCAGACCGTGTCGACCACCGGCATCGTCACCGCCGTCGACACCAACGGCTTTTACCTCCAGTCGGCGGTCGGCGACGGCAATGCGCGCACTTCGGATGCGGTGTTCGTCTTCACCAGCACCAAGCCCAGCGTCGCAGTCGGCGACGGCATTTCGGTGCGCGGCTCGGTTTCGGAATTCGCCGGCGACACGGCGGGTCTCAGCGTCACCGAGATCACCGCGCCGGTGGTCACCATCGAAACCCATAACAACGCGCTGCCCACCGCAGTGCTGATCGGCGCGAACGGCATCCTCCCGCCCGCCGAGGCGATCGATAATGACGGCCTCACCAGCTACGATCCCCTGCATGACGGCATCGACTTCTGGGAATCGCTCGAAGGCATGCGGGTCACCATCGACACGCCCCAGGCGGTGTCGAACACCAACGAGTTCGGCGAGACCGACGTCGTCGCCTCGCACGGCAATGGCGCGACCGGAGTCAATGATCGCGGCGGCATCACCATCTCGCCGGGCAGCGAGGGCGTTGCCGACTACAACCCCGAGAAGATCCAGATCGACGACGATAGCGGCATCTTCGCCGGCTATACCCCGGGCCACAGCATCGGCGACCAGCTGAGCAGCGTCACCGGTGTCGTCAATTATGCGTTCGACAATTACGAAGTGATCGTGACGGAAGCGGTCACCGTCACCAAGGACGTGACGCTCGCGCGCGAGACCACCGCGCTCCACGGCGACGCCAACAACCTCTCGATCGCGACCTACAATCTCGAGAATCTCGACACGTCGGACAACAAGTTCGACATCCTCGCCCACGACATCGTCTACAATCTCGGCGCGCCCGACATCATCGCCGCGCAGGAGATCCAGGACGCCGACGGCGCCGGCTCGGGCTCGAACCTGTCGGGCAAGGTCACCGCGCAGGGCTTGATCGATGCGATCTACTCCGCCTCGGGCAAGCATTACGCCTATGTCGAGATCGCGCCGACCACGCCGGGCTCGACCGGCGGCGAGGGCGGCGGCAACATCCGCAACGGCTATTTCTACAATGTCGATCGCGTCGACTATGTCGAGGGCAGCGCCGAGCTGATCGACGGTCCGGCCTATAACGGCACCCGCAAGCCGCTGGTCGCGCAGTTCGCCTTTGCCGGCCAGACGATCACCACGATCAACGTCCACCTCACTTCGCGTCTCGGCAGCGAGCCGCTGTGGGGCGATCACCAGCCTGCGCTCGACGCCGGCGATGCGGCACGCACCGCGCAGGCCGCCGGGGTCAAGGCCTGGGTGCAGGATCACCTCGCCGACAATCCCGCGCTCAACATCGCGGTGCTCGGCGACTGGAACGGCTTCTATTTCGAGCAGGCGCAGACCCAGCTCACCGATCCAGCACAGGGCGGCGTGTTCACCAACCTCAACACGCTCCTCCCCGAGGAAGAGCGCTACAGCTACATGTTCAACGGCAACGCCCAGCAGATCGACAACATCCTGGTCACTGGCGGCCTGGTCGGCAACGCGCAGTATGACTCGGTGCACCTCAATTCCGAGTTCGGCGGCAGCCGCCCGACCGATCACGATCCGCAGCTCGCTTTGCTCCGCCTCGGCGCAGCGCCGCACGACGTCACGCTCAGCAACGCCAGCGTCGCCGAGAACCTACCCGCGGGCACCGTGGTCGGCACCGTCTCGGCAACCGACACGCCGGGCGACACACTGACCTACTTGCTGGTCGACAATGCCGGCGGCCTGTTCGCGATCGACGCGGCCACGGGGGTGGTCACCACCACCGCGCCGCTGAACCATGAGGCCGACGCTTCGTACAATCTCGTCGCCAGGGTCACCGACAGCGGCGGGCTCAGCACCCAGCAGGGCTTCGCGATCGCAGTGCTTGATGTCGAAGAAGGTGTGATCCGTAAGGGGACGCCCAACGCGGACAATCTTGACGGCACCTCGTTGGCCGACACGCTTTACGGCTTCGCAGGCGCAGACGTGCTGCATGGGCTGGGCGGCAACGATGTCCTTTATGGAGGACGCGATGCTGACCTGCTTTCCGGCGGGGACGGCAATGACGTGCTTTACGGCGGCGACGGCGAGGATACGCTCTACGGCGACGTTGGGAACGACCAGCTCAGCGGCGGAAATGGTGGTGATCGCATGTATGGCGGGGCTGGCAACGACACTTATTACGTTGAAAGCATTGACGACCAGGTGATCGAATTTGCAGACGAGGGAATAGACACCGTCGTCTCGTACCTCTCGAACTACACGCTAAAAGCGAATTTCGAGCTACTGGATATCTCCGAAACGGCGCAAGTGGACACGAATGGATTTTCTAATGGCACCGGCAATGGTCTCGACAATGGCCTGCGCGGGAATGCGGGTAGGAATCAGCTCCATGGCTTGGCTGGTAACGATAGCATATACGGTCTGGGCGGCGATGACGTGATCAGCGGCGGCTCCGGGGATGACGTGCTCGATGGCGGCCTCGGCAACGACCTCGTCACCTTCAAGGTCGGAGCGACAGCGGGACAAGGCGTCCGCGTCGACCTGTCGATAACCGCAAAACAGGATACCGGCCAGGGCATCGACAAGCTGGCCAACTTCGAGAATGTTGAGGGAACGAGCGCGTCGGATGTGCTGTATGGCGACGCTGGCGCAAATCAGATTCTCGGGCTTGGCGGAAATGACGTTCTGCGCGGACGCGGCGGGAATGACGTTATCACCGGAGGTGCGGGCGACGACCGTTTCGTTTTCGAAGCTGCCGCCAACAATGGCGTGGATACGATCCGCGATTTCACTTCGAGTATCGACAAGCTCGTCTTTTACACTGGGAGCGGCTATGACGCCGCCGCGCGACTTACTTATGGTGCCCATGCGGCGGGTGCGGGTCCCCAATTCATCTTCGAAAGCGCGAGCCATAGTCTGTCGTACGACCCGGATGGCGAGGGGGGAGTCACGTCGGTGTTGCTCGCCATACTCTCCGGACCGGCAATAAGCGCCGACGATATCCTGATCCTTGCTGGGCAGATTCCTTCGTCGCCAACCGTGCTTATGTGATCGAAACAGCTGGCGCGTGATTAATCCAAACTAGGCGATTGTGAGACCGGCGGAGGCAACTCCGCCGGTCTCACGAACGATACGCCCAGCAATAAGTCCTATTAGTCGGAACGACAGAAGGGAGTGATTTGCCTTTCCGTAGATCCGCTAGGAAAACGCGCGGGCGCTCCAAACAACTCTTCCAGAAACACTGAATTCTCCTTTTGACAGACAGATAGGTTGTTCGCCGGGAGCGTCGGTTGACAATCTATAACGTGCGGAACTCAACTGCAAAACACGCCTTATTGACTTCGCGCCAGCAATATCGATCAAATACGCACTGTTATCTGCCCGCACTTTTATATCTTCAAAGTTTATCAACAGCCGGTCATTGGACAAGAAAGTCGGAATCATTCCGTTACCTATATCGGTAAACAGACCTAGTTTCTTGACATCGTCGGATACCACCTCCGGAAATCCCAAAAAGGGACTGAATGGAACGACCGCTATCAAGGAGAGCGGTTCGCCTGGCGCAGTCCGCAAAGACCACATTGAGACCATCATCACATCGTCGCTCGCGAAGGCGAACTCGCTTTTATCCGTCGCACCTAGCAGCCAAGCTTCTGTAACTCCAAGAACTTGAGCTATTCTCGACAGGTGCACCGTGCGTTTGACATGGCCAGCCGCCAATTGCTGAATTGCAGACGGGGTCAGGCCAACGGCCCTCGCCAATGACGACTTGTTAAACCCCCTACTTGACATTGCGGCGACGAGTCGATCGGGGATTAGCGCGAGTTTCTGCATATGTCGGGCATATCAGCCGAAACCGCGACTTCAAGCGTGACGATTTTCGGAGAAGCACTTAGCCTTAAAGGGTCCCTCCGAGCCGCGGATGGTTCAAGGTGGCGGCAGGCCAAAAAGCGCGATGCCAGTGCGTCGATGATCCAATGGCCCGCGAATGAGCCAGTCCGAGCCACGCCTGCGGAACGTTCGGCTAGGTGCTTTCTGATCGAAGAAACTCTGCAAACCGCAGGAGGTCCTCGCGGTCGAGCTGCGACATCGCCTTCACTGCTTCCAGCAGCGATTGAACATATGCAGCCGATGGGGGTGTTGCTGAACTTCCTAGGAGGCGCGCTAGTGGCTGCTCGAAGAGCCGAGCGAATTGGGCAAGTTCATCGGCATGTACTTTGCGTCGTTCATGCTCGATCGTCGAGATACGCGAGCGCGCGATCCCAAGCGCCGCGGCCACCTCTTCCTGCGAAAGCCCGCGAAGCTGCCGCGCTTTGCGAAGGCGTCGGCCGATCCCAGGAGCAATGAGTTCTTCCGCAACACTGCGCTGGCCGCCCCCCGCTGTCCCGTCCGGCGTTATCGCGTGATCCGACAAGCCGGCTAGGTATTCGACTGACTTGCCGTACAACCGCGCCAATCGCACAAGCTCGTTCGGACGTACCTTTCGATGCCCATGCTCGATTAGTGAAACTGATTTGCGCACTATCCCCGTGGCCGCAGAGACAGCCTGTTGCGACAGGCCGATCTCCATACGAGCCTGCTGAAGACGCATCCCGATATCATCAACTAACTCTCTTCCACGCGGGGCTGGCGACCTCCGCGCGGTTTCTTCGATCACGTTCGACGTTGACCGTCCACGCTCAGAATTGTCATGTCGTGCAGTGTCTACACGTGCCTTTTGAACTTGAACGAAACGTGCAAATTTTTCCGCACCCACACGCTGCTTGCCTCGCCTCAACGACGTGCCTTCGGATGGCAATTCTTCGCTCCCAACCTGCTGCTCGATCGAAGCCCGACTCCTATACATTCGAACGTGGGTTGAGCGTGATCCAGCGCCACTTGGGCTCATGTCGATGTCCTCAACTGTTCACGTCCCACAAGGGGCAACCGATCGTGGTTTAGACCGCAAACTTTATGGTTTAACAACCCATCAGGTGCCCTTGGGCTGGCAATTGCTCCCTTTTTGGGAATGCGCGGCTGAGGAGCCTTGTCAGTCTATTTCGTGCGATAGGACCTGGGCGGACCGCTCTACTCATCAAGATCGCTCCCCAACTACCGAGGGATTGCCACGTCACGGGCAAATCTTGGAGGCCTCTGCAGCCGGCTAACCGGCCATCATCGCAAGGCTGAGCGGTCGCCGCTGCGCCCGCAATCAGCGCGGGAGAGATCAAACCGCGGAGTGACGCGTCCGGCCGGTCTCCCGTCTTGACGACGGATCGCTTCCGCCCCCATCCCCATTCGATGATCGATACCATTCGCAAGCTGATCGAGCGCCTCGCTCCCGATTCCGTTTGCGACGACTGCATCGCCGAACGTCTGGGCCTGGAGGACCCTGCTGAAGTCGCCGTCGCTGCGCTCGAACTCTCCGGCACCAGCCAGTTCGAGCGCCGCCGCGCCGCCTGCACCTTGTGCGGCGCCGTAAAACCGACGACACGTAGATCGCTCTAGCTGATGCCGCCAATCACGAGCCGCGAAGGCGCACGCAACTTTCGCGAAGGAAAATAGCCGCCGTCGGCGCCCCGCTCGACGGCATTTCAGAGCCGGTGGTGATCGGGGTCAGCCTGCTCCATGCAACCTTAGTCAGCCTGGTCCCGGTGGCCGCCGTGTTTCCATCGAATGTCCCCCGAGAGGCTGTCGAGCGCCACAGGGATGAAGAGGGCTGGTCGCGAAGTCGCCTATGTCTTCGGTGTCTGGCGCGATCGCGCTCGCGTCCGCGCTGACCGCCGCCCCTGGCTAAATTGCGCGCGCAGACGTAGGCGCTGATCTCGTCGCCGGCACTACTGCCGTCGCCGCCAGCGCTGCCCTCGCGATGCTCCTCGACACGATGATCCCGGTAGCGACCGAGGACACCCACGAATTCTCCAATCTTATCGCGGTCGCCGGCTTCCTGCTGGCGTTCGTACGCACTCAGGTTGGAGAGTGAGCAAGAATCAACAACGCCACCGAAAGGGCGTTTATGGGCCGCGATCGTTCGGCCGCAGCCGTCCACATTGCCACCCCCGCGGTTTGTTTCTTCGGAACGCCCCTGAACCGGTAGAGGTTCGAGTCGGGCCCGGATTGAAATCCTGCCGTGTACAAGGTGTCGTCCGGCTGCGGACCCAGGTGCACAGGCGGCATCTGACCAAGGGACATTTCCGTAGACTCGCTTCAAATGCGCCGAGCCGCGAAAATGCGCAGTTGAAGCTGTCGCGAATTGGCGAGTTCGGCACAGCTACCGCGGCGGCAGGCCCTTCCGATTTCGCCCGCCCAGTCGGTACGTCGTGCGATTAAAAAAGCGGCGCGGCGGACGGGCGATGCTAAGCATCCGTTGCCAGCACGCCGCGTCACCACCGCGCGCATTCCGGCTTGCCCGGCTTCGCGCCGAAGCGATGGTCCAGGCCGGTAGCTGAGCTCGGCCACTAGGCGACCGTGTTCCATGGCGCGCGGATGGCAGAAAGCGCTGACAGCCATCGGCTTCGCGAACTGGTCAGTGCAACCTTCTCACCCAGTCCGCTCGACTCTCTTCGCTCTTCGCCCGCGGCAGGGACAGGACGCAAACGCGCGGCATCGGCTTCGCCGGGGGGCCAAGCGTCATCCATTGGAGCGATCGCGCCCGTCCCTCGCCAAGAGGCAAGCAGTCTCACTTCGCGCGCATAGGGGGGCGGTTCCTTGCGCCGCCCCCTCCGATCCACATGCCGACTAGACGATGAAAATATCCCCCGCAGCGATGCTGCTGCCCGGAGTATGGGCGAGAAGGGTTGCCGCAGCGCCGCCGGCACCATCCGCGTCGTAATAAAGCGAATGCGTGCCAGCATTGTAAACGAACTGAGGGCCGGCCCCTACCGCAGCCGTACCAACGGTAAAACCGGCGTTAGCGGCGTAGCCGCCGGCGTCGTCGAACTGCAGGCGATCGACACCGCTCTCGAATCCGCGCAGGATGTCGACGCCATTCCCGCCCAGACCCTCGAACACGAACGTGTCCGCACCCGCGCCGCCGGCGATGTCGTCATTGCCCCCGCCGCCGCGGATCGTATCGTCTCCAGCAAGCCCTTGGATCTTGTTCGCGCCCACGTCTCCGGTCAGCACATCGCCGAACGCGGTGCCCTCGAGATTCTCAAAGTTGATGACGCGATCGACGCCTGCGCCGCCCGTATCCTGCGCGCCGGTGCGCGACAGATCGACCGTTACGCCGGCCGTCGCGCCGACCTTGTAGCTGAGCAGATCTGTGCCGTCGCCGCCATTCAGGAAATCGTTGCCCGTACCGCCATTGATCACGTCGTCGCCCGCATAGCCGAACAGGGTGTCGTTGCCGGCATCGCCGTACAGACTGTTCTTGCCAGCATTGCCTTGAATCATGTTGTCGAGGGTGTTGCCCGAGCCGTTGCGGTCGGTCGTGTCGGTGATGCCGCCGAGCCGAAGATATTCGGTATTGGCACTAAGCTTGTAGTTGCTGAGGAGCGATACGACCGTGTCGATCCCTTCCCCCGCTCGCTCGACCACACCATAGTCGGTATTGTCGACGAAATAGGTGTCGTTGCCGGTGCCGCCTTCCATGCGATCCGGGCCGGCATCGCCTTCCAGCACGTCGTTGCCCGCGCCGCCGATGAGGATGTCCGCACCTGCACCACCCCGCAGCGTGTCATCCCCGTCGCCGCCTAGGATGCGGTCGTTGCCGCCATAGCCGTAGATATTGTCGTTGCCGGTGGTTCCCGTGATCACATCATCGGTGGTGGTGCCATAAATCGTCGCCATTAAATTCATCCTCGATCACTTATATAGGCGTCAGCGCGCTCAAGGGTGCCAGACCAAAGCCCGCCAGCGAGCGCGGCTTCCTAACCATTAATTAATCATTTCGATCCTGATCCGGAATCGACAACCGTCCCGAAATGGGACGACTGTCCCTCACGGCAACTCAGCGTCCCGATCAGCGTCATCAAGACACGGTATCGTGCACGAACTCCGCCAGCAGCGACGCGGTGATGCTCTCGCCCCCAGAGGCCGTCGCCTGTGTCAACGAACGCACCGCTGGCGTCAGGCTCTGAAGCCTTACTATCCCGGACCGCTTCCTCACGACCGGCGGCGGACCTGGCTCACCAGGGCACCTGCCGTTGGTCGAAGTAGAAGCGACTCGTCACCTCCCGAGCGCCTCGGTGGCCAACGTCTAATAACCTCGCCGAGCCCGTCTGGGCCAAAACGGGCGTGGCCGCACTCAAACATCAACACCGGTGTCTTGCATCTTGGCCTATCGTGATCTCACGCCCCTGTCGGACAAAAGAGGGACGATCGCACGGGCAACGACGTCGTCGAGGTTCTCGGTGATCCAGCGCGCATAATGCTTCTCGATCATTGCGACCGAGGTGTCGTGGAGCGCGGCCACCAGCCGGATCGGGATGTTCGCGCGTAGCGCCCGTACGATCGAGCTGTGCCGCAGCGCATAGGGAATGGCATCGGGCACGCCGGCTGCCGCCGCCGCGTCTCCCCACCAGCGACGCATTTCCGAGGGGGTCTTCCACGCTTCGCGCCCGATCCGCTCCCAGCGCGTCTTGGTGGCTTGGCGATAATGCCAGCGCTGAAGCATGACTTCATCGGGCGCCCTGCCCTCTACCTCCGGCCTGAGCATCTCGATCACATCCGGCCCTACCCGTATGCGCGTGTTCGCGCCGATCCGCTTGCCGCGACCTTTCCGCGATGGCGGCACGAACAGCCAGCTCTGGTCCAGATCCACGTCGCGGACCTTCATCCGGACAATCTGGGAGAAGCGCGCGCCGGTCGCGGCGAGGACGACGCACAGCGCGTGGAGATCGCCATCCTTGTCCTGAGCGGCGACATGAGAAAGGATCGCGCGAATCGTGTCGTCCGGCAGCACTTGGTTGTAGCGCGAGACCGGCTCGCCCGACAGATCCTCGGCGAAAACAGGGCGGCAGCCGAACTTGATGACGACATGGAGATCGCCGGGCAGCGCGCGGCGATGCTCGAGGAACGCGTCGTTGAGCGCGGCCTTGAGCTCGGAGAGGACGCGCTGCTTGCTCGAGCCGGCCATGGCCGGCAGGCGGCGTTGCCAGTTGCGCAGATGGGTTTCGCGCAAGTCGCGCAGCTTGACGGCGCAGAGCTGCGGATCGCCCATGACGACGTGCGGAATCAGTTTGGACGAGGCGCTGGAGCGCTTAGCGCGCCCTGCCCGCGCCGCTTCGCGGGCGTCGCGCATGAGAATATAGGCGGCGACCGCCTGGCCGAGGGTCATGTCGGGATCGGACTCGTCGTTCTCGGCCGCGACCAGGACTGGCTCGCCTTCCTCCTGGCGCTTGAACCAGACCCCGGCCTTGTCGAGTGCCTGCTTCCAGCTGAGTACGTCCCCGCCGTCAGCCTCGACGAAATCATCGGCCTTGCCGAGCGCGAGCGTGCGGTAATCCTCCTTGGAGCCGGCTTCGCGGTAGCGGGCAATCCAGGAACCGCTGCGCGCACCGCGGTAGTAGCCGATGTGGCGGCCTTTCGAGATGACGCGCCAATAAGGGTGGTGGCGCGCCGCCAGCCGCGCCCTTGCGGTGCGCTCCTGGATACGGACTTCGTTCGCCGTCCTGCCCATGAAAACTCTCAAGACATCCCCGAAAACATCCCCAATAGATCTAGCAGAAACACCGCGGACGAAGAAGAACAAAAACCTCCTCAAGTGATTGACATATTAGTCGTTCATAGTGGTTCGCCTAAGGTTTACGGGCTCTCTTTCACGGCTGAAGCACGGGTTCGATTCCCGTAGGGGTCACCATCCGCGATTTTGGCGGATTGGTCGTTATTCACACTTGCTGACCTGAGTTCGAGCACATAGCGCGCGACTGGGCCAACTTGAGTGTCTGCTGCGCCAGGCGCACGGGAGGCAATGCCTGGCCCCCCATCTCACGATAGTGCCGGTCCGCGGGCTCGGGCTAAGCGAGATCCGTCAAGAGGGTCTGCGCGGCCCAGAGAGCGAGCGCCGCAATGGTCAGTGTCGGATTGCCGGTCGCGACTGTCGGGAATACGCCGCTGCCGACGAGGAACAGGTTCGAATGATCCCACGACCTTTGTTCCGCGTTGACCACCGAGCAGGTCTTGTCGGCGCCCATCCGGTACGTTCCGACGACATGGCCCGCGCCGAAATAGCGGAAATAGTCGGTGGTCGCGCCGGCCGGCACGGGCGCACCGTCGGGAACGGGCACGTCGTTCGCGTCGTAGGTGACCGAGAACACCGTAGGATCCCTGCCGAGCAGGCTCTTGTCGGGCGCCCCGGTGAATTCGGTCGCGCCCATTGCGTCGTAGATCTGTGTCGCGGTCCGCTTGGCGACCACGAAGCCCATCTTGGTATAGTCGGAAAAATTGTACGTGATCCGCGGGCGCGGCAGGCCGAGTCGATCCTTGAACGTCGGCGACAGCGTCACGTCGCAATCGTCGTCGGGCGTCTGTTCCATCAGGAAGCCGAGCCGGAACTGCTTGGTCAGCCCCTCGTTCAGCGCGCCGACCAGCGCTGCCCCCCACATCGCCTGCTTCTTGCCATTGAGACCGCTCACATTGGTGCCCAGCACGAAGTCGAGCGTCGTGGTGTAGGGATCGCCGATCGGGAAGTTCCAGCCCTCGTTGCCGATTTCGATGCGGAATGGCGCGTGCTTGCTGCGGAACGCGCCGTCGCGCATGCTTTCGATCCCAGCCGTCGAGAGCGGTCCGCGATAGCCGTAGACCGGCTGCGCGGCATGCGCCCAGGACAGATAGATCGGGTGGTCCATCAGATGCTGGCCGACATGCCCGCTGCTGTTGGCGACGCCGTTCGGCGTGGCGCCATTATTGGTCGACATCAGCAGCAGCCGCGGCGTCTCGATCGCGTGGCAGGCGATCACGTAGCGGGTCGCCTGCACGCTGCCGCTGCCGGTCGCGGGGCCGTTCGGGTCGTCATAGGTCAGATAGTCGATCCCGCTCACCTGCCCGTCCGCGCCAACGGTGATGTGGTTTGCGACGCTCTGATACTGGATCGTGACGGTCGGATATTGCAGCGCCTCGTACAAGGTTACGGTCGGATCGTACTTTGCCTGGATCGGGCAGATCGGAATGCAATTGGTGTTGCCGGCGCAGACCCGGCGATCCTGGTACGGAATCGAGTTGCGCCCGGCAGGCGTGTTGATGACCTCGAGCTTGATATCCTCGACCGGCGGCATCGCGGCGATCCCCGACGTTACGGCCTGATCGACCAGCGAACTCGGGATTGGCGGCATCGGATAGGCATAGCCCTGGCCGAAGGTGATTCCGAGATATTGCTGGTCGGCGACGTCGGCGGCCACGCCGATCTCTGCCTCCGCCTCGCCGTACCAGGGCTCGAGGTCGTCATAGCCGATCGGCCAGTCCTCCTCGACGCCGTACAGCGTCTTCACTCGGAAATCGTTGGGCACGAAGCGCAGGCTGGTGCCGAGCCAGTGCCGCATCGTGCCGCCGCCGCCGCGCTCGTACGTGCTGGCAAAGGCGAGCGGCCCTTGCTGGTCGAGATAGGCCAGGCTTGGGTCCTGCCAGCTGGATTCGCCAAGCATCAAGGTGGTCGGCCGCCCGACCGCCATGTTCGACGGATTGCTCAGCGACTGCACGGCGCTGCCATCGTCGGGCAATGCGATCGGCGGCGCATAGGGCGACTCGGGTACCTTAGCCTGCGCCACATAGAAGCGTTCGAGGAAGTCCGCGTACGACCCTTGCCCGTCCAGGCCTGCTTCGAGGATCAGCACTTTCTTGCCGGCGGCGCCCAGCCGCTTGGCGATCAGCGCCCCGGTGATCCCGGCGCCGACAATCACGACGTCATATTGCGGATCCGCCATGGTCACGCTCCCACCAGATCGTTGAGCGGCGTCGGCGCGCCGTTCCAATAGCCGAAGCGGAGGTCGCTATAGCCCATCGGGTGCGCCTGCCCGACCTGCCAGGCCCAGCCCTGGGTGTAGGCATCGGAGGAGATCACGACGAAGGGCGGCGGGAACGGCGCGGGATCGGTCGGCTTCAGCGCGTTGCACGCCGTGATGTAGGCAGCGAGCGCGGCCGGCTCGTACCAGGCGCCCAGGTACCACATCAGCATCACCGTCTTGGCGATATACAGGATATCCACGTCGGTCGCGGTCATGATCAGGTTCGCCACGACCGGATCGGGCTGCCCCTTATTCTGATCATACAGCGCCATCAGCTTGCCGAACGGCACCGGCGCATGCTGCAGGGCATAAGTCAAATACGCCTCGGCCGTACCGTGCGTGTCGAGAAAGGGATGCAGCTTGTCCTTGTTGATCCCGGTGAGGATCTCGGACAGCGCCACGAAAGCGTCGAGCGGATCGACGGGTGCGGCGGGATCGGTCGCAGGATCTGTCATCATCGCAGCCCCTTATTGCGCTTTTTCGAGAACGAAGCTGAAGTCGGACGTCTTGCCGGCGACGTCGGTGGCGTTGCCGTGGCAGGCCATGCAGCTCGACGATGCCTGCGGCACGTTGCCCTGGACATAGGTCTCCATAGTCACATTCGCGGCGAAGAGCGGGAACGGCGCACCGTTAGGGTCGGTCTTGCTGGTAGGCTGGGTCGGCCACTGCGTGGTGATCAGCTCGTAATTGGCGAGCACATTGCCCTTCAGCGCGGCCTGGAATTGCGGATTCCACAGCGCGGCGCTACGCACCGCCTGCTTCGGATATTGCGTCGTCCGCACGATCTGGCTGTGAAAATCGCCCGGGAAAGGCTGGATCGATGGGTTCCATGGCTGCGGCGGCTGCTTGTTGATCGGGCACGCTGCCGCGCCGCATGCGGGATTGTAGAAGTTGAACCGCCCGGTGGTCGTCGGCGCCGACGGCACATTGCCGACATGCTCGAACGTCGCCCAATTCCATTGCGGCTCGTTAGCGGTCTTGTGGACGATATGGATCCCGGCCAGCCCGAGCGTCTGGACCTTGCAGGTCGCCGGCGTATTCCCGGTCGCAGGCGAATAGACATAGCCTTTGACGGCATGGAACGTCGCGGGATCGTCGCCCGCGGCCAGCACCTTCCAGGCGACCTTGACCACGATCGCACCGACCGTGCCGCTGCCCTGCGGCTTCAGGTCCGCACCGACCGGGAACTGGACGGTCCCGTCGAACCCCTGCTGCCCCGCTTTGCTGTAGAGTTTGTTGGCGACGATGTAGTCGTACATCGGCTGGTTCACGAGGATCTGGTAGCGCGCGTAATTGCCGTTCTGGTCGATCAGCGGGCCGGTGTTGAGCGGTTGGCCGGCGACGCTGACGGTGGGCGTCACCGGGGTCTTGCTGATCATCCGCAGCACCGGCGCGCCGGTGCCGGCGCCGGTGCAGATCGACGGCGCGGGGACCGAGGTGCCGAACGGCGGCGGCGTGGCACCGCCGGGCAGCATCAGGCTCGACAGGTCCTGCCACCCCTCCCACACCGCCGGCGCATCCGCGCCGTTATTCGCAGGCGCATTGAGCGCGACGAAGGTGAGCCAGGAATTGAAGTCGAACGCCTGCTGCAGCGTGTCGAGGTTCACGGTGCCGCCCCCGAACGCCACCGCGCAGGGCAGCCCGCTTTGTGCGATCGCCGGCGTGACGACCGCCGGGGCGACCGGCGGCAAGGTGGTGTTGCAATTGCTTACCACCGGATTGATCGACGGCGCCGCGCCGACCGCACTCGGCCCTGCCGAGGTGATCGTGTCGCGGCTCGGCGCGCTTCCGGCCGGCGCGTCGACCGTCGTGCAGCCCGCCACAACCAGCATCGCGGCGCCGGCGCCGATCCATCCGAGCGTCTTCATTGGCTGTCCCCCGTTTTCGGAGCTGGCGTCACCATCGACTGACGGACGAAGCCGGCGTGCCGCTCGAGCCATTCCGACACCACGAACAGGTTGCCGTTGCTCAGCAGGAAATATTGCTTGTTGCGCTCGAGCCAGGCGTGAAACAGCCCGTTCAAATGCTTCTCGAAGGCGGCATAGTCGTCGAACACCGAGAGGAAGACGACCTCGTTCGCAGCCGGCGTCGGATAGGAGGTCAGTTCGGGCGAAAAATTGGGGACGTTGACCGTGTACATCGGTACGAACGGCTCCTCGGCCTCGACCAGCGCGACAAGTTCGTCGAGCGCGCGCAGCGCTTCGTCGCGCTTGCCTTCCAGGATGCTCCAGCGGGCGATGATCGGCAGCATGAGGGCTACTCCACGAAAGTGCGATTGAGCGGTGCGAGGTCCAGCGGCTGGCTGACATCGGGTTCGAAGCCGGACGCGATCCCCTGCTGGAACGCGAAGTAATTGTCGGGATCGACCTGGCGCTTGATCTCGAGCAGCCGCGGATAATTGTCGCCGTAATACATCCGCTTCCAGTCGGTCTGGAGCGGGTCGATGTAATTGACGTAAGCGCCGCTGAAGTGCGGACGCAGTTGCTCGAAAAAGGCATAGCCCCATTCGACATTCGCGCGGGTCAGCCCGACATCGCCGCGCGGCCAGATTGCCTTGAGCTCGGGCATGAAGCGGGCGCCGCGGTGCGCAAAGGCGGTGGTGTCCTTGGCGACATCGTCGATCGCGCCGCCGGCATGTGTCCACACCATGAAGGTCTGCTGGCTGGGCGACACCGACATGAACTCGTCCAGGGTCGCGACGAAGTCCGGGGTCAGCCCCCTGGGCGGCACCTCGCCCGAGCGGATATAGGCATAGCGCCCATCCACCAGCGTATTGCGCCCGACCATCGTCTCGAACTGCGGCAGCGTCATGTTGTTGATCTGCGCGACGAACGGGTCGCGCTTGAACAGCGGGCCGAGCGCATCCATTCCGTGAGCGGAATCGCCATTGAACACGCAAGTGAATCCGAAGGCGGAGATGGTCTGCCCTGTCGCGGGATCGACATATGGGCCCCAGACACCGTAGCAGGCGAGCTCGTTCGGCACCGTCTCGACCCATTCGTTGTAGAAGCCGATGACGTCCTGCGCCTGGTCGGTACGGTAGCGCAGCTGCGACACCATCATCGTCGCGGTGCGCGGCTTGCGCAGCTGCAGATGCAGGTCGACGACGATCCCGAAATTGCCGCCGCCGCCGCCGCGACAGGCCCAGAACAGGTCGATATCGGCGGGATCGGTGCTTTCGCCCGAAATGGTTCGGACGTTTCCGTCGACATCGACGATCGTCAGTGCGATCAGATTGTCGATGCTGAGCCCGTAGCTGCGTGACGCGAAGCTGTACCCGCCGCCGAGCACGAAGCCCGAGACGCCGACCGGCGCGCACCCGCCGCCGACAGGGATCAGTCCGTCCCCTTTGCTGCCGAGATAATCGTAGATGTCGATCCAGCGCGTCCCTGCCTGGACGCGCAACGTGTCGCCCTCCAGCTTGATCGCATTCATCAGCGAGAAGTCGACGACGACGCCGCCGGTGTTCAGGCAATAGCCGGTCGCGCTGTGTCCGCCCGCCTTCGCAGTCAGCGGCAGCCCGTGGCGCCTCGCGAATTTGAGCGTCTTTACGACGTCCGCTACGGAATCGACGAGCACTATCAGTGCGGGCAGCAATTGAACGCGGCCATTGTCGATCTGCGTCTGGGCGAGATAGCGCGGATCGCCGGGTGGCAGGACGTATCCGCTCAAACCACGTTGCAGATCGGCCGCCAAGCGCGCAAGATCCGTATCGCCGCCAGATAGTGTCATCGCACGCTGCCCCCGCACTACGTGGTTTCGACAAATATATACTTATACAGCCTGAATTCAGGTCTGCAGCGACTCGGTAGTATTACATTTACGCTTTCATCGTCGTCCTAAATCTTGCCGATTGCAAATCTTTATTTGCCGGTAGCGAATCAATCATGATTAAGGTAAATGTACACTTTAATAATTCCGCGCTATCGATCCAATATATTTCAAAACGGATTGAGCAGCGCATCGATTTAAGTGATTTCCGGCAACAGCTTATCGCGATATTCCTCCATTACGGACTCGGGCCCGACAGGCTGCGTCGAAATTCGCGCATTCCGGCCTGAGCTATTGCGCGCTTCGCGCCGCGCTGAGCGTATGAATATCGTAGGAGACGCTGAAAAGGTTCGCGCCGAGCGTCGGGAGGTATCCCGCGGGTCATTCGAAGAGCTACGGCAGACCGCGATTCCGCAGGAGGTGCGTGAGTAGCTTAGGTCACTAAGCTGGGAATGGTCGGGGAGACAGGATTCGAACCTGCGACATCCTGCTCCCAAAGCAGGCGCGCTACCGGACTGCGCCACTCCCCGACGCCACGGGCGCTTAGAACCAAGCGCGCCGCGATACAAGCCGCCGCTGGTGGGCCCGGCAGGACTCGAACCCGCAACCTAGCCGTTATGAGCGGCCAGCTCTAACCATTGAGCTACAGGCCCCCAGCGCCCGCGGCAGTAGCGGAGGTTGGGCCTGCGCCGCAAGCCGCGTCGAGGATCTCGGCGAGCGACGCCGGCGCTACGCCGAGTCGCGCGAGATGCGCGAACATCGAGTGCCACCAGTGCCAGAACGCGGCCAAGTCGGCGCCGTCGCGGACGTAAGGTGTGTGGCCGGGAACGATCGAAGGCGAATGGAAGCTGAAGTTGAGCAGCCGCACTCCCTCGCCCACCGCGACGCGCACCGCCTCGAGCGCGTCGCCCAGCGGCATGTCTTCGGGAGTGAGCGCCACGCGCGAAAGCAGGCCGAGCCGCGCCGCGACGCCGCGTCCGCGGGGCACGCTGCCGAGCCGGCGGTGGAGCATGGCCCCGCCGCGGCGCAGCGCGCCGGTGAATACCGTGGTCAGCGGAAGCTCGACGATCGATCCGTCAGGTCCCACGCGGAAGGCGTGGTTGGCGATTCCCGAGAAATCGGGGCCGCCCTCGCTCGAATAATCATAGCTCGATCGCATCGACGTATCGGCGCGGTAGCCGAGCCGGCGCAGCAGTGCGAAGCTCTCCTCACCGAGCCCGTAGCGGCCGGCGCGGTAGATTAGCGGCGGCGTGCCGAACGCCGTCGCGATCACCTCGGTCAGGCCGGTGAGCTTTCGCGCCTCCAGCGCCGCGGGAAGATTGCCGGCGAAGCTGTTGTGCGCGGAGAGCGCTTCCTCGAAGGGCGGGTTGACCCAGGGATGTAGCTGGGTTCCCACTGCCGAGCGGCCATCGGCGACCAGCTTACGCAACGTCTCGACCGCGCGCGGGCAGGTCGCGATCGGATAGTCGACCAGCCAGGTCAGGGGAACGCCGTGGGTCGCGAAGCGGGCATGCGCATCGGGCATTGCCGCCATGTGAGTCGTGCCCCCGGCGTCGCGGCTGAACGTCGCGCCCCAGTCGAACTCCTCCTCGGTATCGACGAAGACCGTGAAGCGCGTGCCGAAGCCGTCGGGCCAGCGCACCAAAGCGGCCGGTGCGGCTGCGGGGGGACGAAAGCCCCTTCCGGAATCGCGCGTCGCCACGCTCAGATCAGATCGCCTGCCCCACCCGACTGGTTACGGCGGCGGGGAGCCGCAAAGTCAAGTTCGCCGGCCCGATCACCAGGCCGCCGCCCAACTCGCGCGCGAGGTTGCGCGACAGCCGCAAGGCGAAACCGGTGCCGAGCAGGGTCGAATCCTCGCGCTCATCGTCGATGCCGAGGATCGAATCACCGGGATAGTCCGCCAGCGCGGTGGGGCGATCGATCGACAATGCGACGCGCTGGTCGGTCTCGAGCGCCATCTTGACGCTGATCCGTTCGTCGGGGCCGGTCGCCGAGACGAGCGTCGCCATCAACCGCGACAGCAAGCGCTCGACTGCGCGGCGATCGCCCGCGACGATCATGTCCTCGGCGGGAAGCGCGATCATCGATCCGCGCAGTTCGAGCAACGGGGCGAGGTCCTCGGCGATCGCGGCGAGCAGCGGGCGCAGCGCGACGCGGTCGGAAGTCAGCGCCAGCGCGTCGCTGTCTATCCGCGCGGCAAGATCGAGATCGTCGATCGCGCCGAGCAGTTCGCGCGCCTCGGTACGGATGACGTTGGCGCGGGCGCGGTAGACGTCCGATACCGGCCCGAGCATCTGGGTCTCGATCATCTCGGCGAAACCGGCGATCGCGTTGGTTGGGGTGCGCAGCTCGTGGACCAGCTGGCGCAGCGATTCGGCGGGCGAGCCCGACGGCACGCGCACCGGCTCGGCGCGCTCGTCGACGCGCGGGCGGCGCGCGGTGCCGCGATATCCGGTGAAGCGGCCATTGGCGGGATCGAACACCGGGATCGCCGAGATCAGCCAGTTGCCCGCCGCGTCGGCGGCGCCTTCGATCGTCATGCGCGCCGTCGAGAAGCCGGCACGACGGCGAAATGCCCCTGCTGCGATCCCGTCGACCAGCGAATGCTCGTTCTCGCCGGTCAGATCCAGCGACAGCCCGATCACCGGCGCGCGGCTGACGCCGTCGACCCAGCGGATCACGCCCTTCTCGTCGGTCTCGAAGCGGAATTCCTCGGCGCGAAGCAATGCGGGCGGCGCGGCCGGGCCGGTTTCCTCACGGTGACGCCAGAACGCGTCGATCCGCGCGACCACCTCGGCAATTTCGAACGGGCCCGAATCGTCGCCAGTAGGCGGCGCGACGGGGCGCGGCGGCGTCGCGGCAGCCGCCGCGGCCGGGAACCGGTCGCTGTGATCCATGGCCGGATTGTGCGCGTCCACCGCCGGTTCCGCAATCGACGCGCGCGATCTATCCACAACTTCCGTCGACGCCCCGTTCGAGCCGTCGGGCAAGACGAAGTCGACCGGGCCGAAGCTCTCGAGCGCGCGCTGGACGTCGGGGCCAAGGTCGCGGCGGTTGCGCAGCACGCTGCGCGCCGTCGGGGTGAGATCGGGCAGAAACTGGATCCATTCGGACGCGGTCAGGCACGCACTGCGGAGCACCGGGATGGCGATCGGCACGTCGTCCTGCGCGAACAGGCGGACGAGCGCCGCGGGCGGATCGGCATATTCGAGCGCGCGTGCGCTGGCCGCGCGAACCGGGGGCGGCACGTCCGCGCGGATCGCACGCAGCGTCGCCATCGCGCGCGTGGCAGGCGGCACTCGGCGGCGACCGATCAGGTCGACGAGCTGGCGCCAGACCGACTGGATGCCGTAGGGCGTTCCCAGGTCGGCAGTCAGCACCGTTTCCAGAGTGTCGTCGAAGCGCACGCGCCTTAAACTTCCCCGCGACGCGGAAGCGCGCCATCAGATTTTATTAACGTCTTAAGCTGCCGCTAGAAACATGCCATTTCGGCACGTCGCATTGTGGGACAATTGCGTTGCGTTGTAATTATCTTATAGTCTAGCAACCGATCAATGCAACGAATCAACATTGAAAGAGAGGATCCCATGCGGTTCGACGAGATCGACGTGCGGATCCTTGGACTGCTGCAAGATAACGGCCGGATGACCAATGTCGAGCTCGCCGAGCGGGTGGGCCTCACGGCCCCGCCCTGCCTGCGCCGGGTGCGCGCGCTCGAGCAGCAAGGCGCGATCAGCGGTTATCATGCGTCACTCGATCCGTCGGCGCTCGGCTACAACCTCACCGTCTTCGCGATGGTCAGCCTCAAGAGCCAAGCCGAGAGCGACCTGCGCGCGTTTGAGCAACTGGTGGCGGACATTCCCGAAGTCCGCGAATGCCACATGCTCAACGGCGAGATCGACTTCATCCTCAAGATCGTCGCCCCGGACCTGCAGAGCTTCCAGCAGATCCTGACCACGCAGCTGACCACCGCGCCCAATGTCGAGCACGTCAAGACCTCGCTGACGATACGCACCTCGAAGGCGCTGCCCGGAGTTCCCGTCCCCGAGATGTGAAAAGGGGCGGCATTTGCGGCCGCCCCTCTCCTGTTTCCGATGACGCCGTCGCTCAGGCGAGCGGCGGGAAGTCCAGCGACGCCTGCCACAGCAAAGCGGTGTTGGCCCAGGCGCCCTTGACCGCCTGGAACGCCGTGCGGGCGTCGTCCTTGCGACCCAGCGCGCGCAGCGCGACGCCGCGGTTGAGGTTCACTTCGTCGGCATCGACGCCGCCCTTCTGGAGCGACAGATCGTACAGCTCGACCGCGCGGGCATAATTGCCCGCGGCGAGGAATGCGTCGCCGGTCTGTTGCGCGGTCTTGCCATTGCTGGCAGTGGCCGACTGCTTGGCGACGCCCTCGAGCGAGCCTTCCGATTTCACCGCGGCCTGCGCGGCGGTGTACGTCTTCTGGACGTCGGCATCGCCCGCCGGGATCTTGCCCGCCTTGCGGCCCTCGTCGATCACCGAGACGGCTTCCCAGGGAAGGCCCGACTGCTGCGCGGCGTAAGCGTAATCGGCATAGTCACCGCGGTCGGCGAGCACATTGGTCGCGCGCTGCAGGCGATAGAGGTTGATCCGATCGGTCTTGGTGTTGGCGGCGGCCGGCGCGCCCTGGCGGAAGATCTGGATCGCCCAGCGCCAGTTCTGCGCAGTCGGGTATTCGCTGATGAAGCGCTTGAGCCAGTCTGCCGTCGCGGCACGGTCACCGCCGGCGTTCACGCGCGAGATCACGAACTTGTACCAGTCAACCGGCGGCTTGCGGCCGGCGGCCTTGCTCGCCTCGATCGCGCGATTGACCTCGGCGATCGATTCAGCGTTCTTGCCGGTGGCAGCATAGGCATTGGCGAGGAGCACCGGCAGATCGGGCTCGTTCGAGCCAAGCTGGCGGGCCTTGAGCAAGGCCGGGATCGCCTCCGCCGCCTTCTTCTGGTTGATCAGCTCCGCGCCGAGCATGTAATTGTACAGGCTGCCATAGACGTTGACGCGATCGGCAGGCGTCTTGGGGTTGCTGGCGAGGATGCCCAGCGCCTTCATCTGGCCGGGCTGGTTCTTGCGCTCGAGCTCAAGCAGCAGCCGCATATAGGCCGAGTAATATTTCTCGTCGTCGTTCTTGGCCAAGGCCTCGGCGGCGGCGATCTGCGTCTCGGCGGTGGCGAGATCCTTCGCCTTGAGCGCGGCGTCGGCCGCGGCGGCGGGCTTGCGGAACTCGTCGCTGACCTTGAGCTCGGGCCCGGCATTCGCCTTGTCCGCCTTTTGCGCGAGCGCCGGAGCGGCACTCACCGTGGCGGCGCCCAGCGTCAGCGCACCAGCCAGCGCGAGCTTCGAAACGAACGTCATGTACTACTCTCCTCGTGGGACCGGCAGACGGTTTGGCGGTCCTGTAAATGCCCGGCGCGCGCCGTTCAAGCGGACGTGTTTGCGTTCGCGATGGTGCGCACGGCCTGAACGACGATTGAACGCGTTTCGCGTTCCCTCCCGGCGCTCCGGGACCGCCGCCGGTCCGCCCTTACGCGCGCGTACGCGCGAGCGCGCGGGGTTGGCAGGTGGTATCGGGCGCGCTAGAGCCATCGTAACGTAACAAACTCCGAAAGCGTGGCACTTTGACCGACGAGACCCTCCTCGCCGACCCTTCCGATATTACCCCGATCTCGATCGTCGACGAGATGAAGACCTCGTACCTCGATTACGCGATGAGCGTGATCGTGGCGCGCGCCCTGCCCGACGTTCGCGACGGCCTGAAGCCGGTCCACCGCCGCATCCTCTATGCCGCGCAGGAAGGCGGCTATGTCGCCGGCCGCGCCTATCGCAAGTCGGCCCGCCTCGTCGGCGACGTTATGGGCAAATACCATCCGCACGGCGACAGCTCGATCTACGATGCGATGGCCCGCATGGCCCAGGACTGGGCGATGCGCGTGCCGCTGATCGACGGCCAGGGCAATTTCGGCTCGATGGATCCCGATCCGCCCGCGGCGATGCGCTACACCGAAGCGCGCCTCGCCAAGGTCGCCTCCGCGCTGCTCGACGACATCGACAAGGACACGGTCGACTTCCAGGACAATTATGACGGCTCCGAGAGCGAGCCGACGGTCCTCCCCGCCCGCTATCCGAACCTGCTGGTCAACGGCGCCGGCGGCATCGCGGTGGGCATGGCGACCAATATTCCGCCGCACAATCTCGGCGAAGTGGTCAATGCCTGCCTCGCCTATATCGAGAACGGCGCGATCTCGGTCGAGGAGCTGATGGAGATCGTCCCCGGTCCGGACTTCCCGACCGGCGCGATCATCCTCGGCCGCAGCGGCTGCCGCAGCGCCTACCAGACCGGCCGCGGCTCGATCATCGTGCGCAGCCGGCACACGTTCGAGCAGCGCGGCGAGCGGCGCTCGATTGTGCTCACCGAGATTCCGTACCAGCAAGGCAAGAACGCGCTGGTCGAGAAGATCGCCGAGGCCGCCAAGGAGAAGCGGATCGAAGGCGTCAGCGACATTCGCGACGAATCGAGCCGCGAAGGCGTTCGCATCGTCATCGATCTCAAGCGCGACGCGACTCCCGAGGTCGTGCTCAACCAGATTTGGCGCAACACCCCGGCGCAGTCGTCCTTCCCGGCCAACATGCTGGCGATCCGCGGCGGCCGCCCCGAGCTGCTCAACCTGCGCGACATCATCGAGGCGTTCGTCAAGTTCCGCGAAGAGGTCATCACCCGCCGCTCGAAGTTCGAGCTCGCCAAGGCGCGCGACCGTGCGCACATCTTGCTCGGCCTCGTCATCGCGGTCACCAACCTCGACGAGGTCGTGGCGATCATCCGCAGCTCGCCGAGCCCGGCGGTGGCGCGCGACCGGTTGCTCACCCGCGAATGGCCGATCGCCGAGATCGCGCCCTATATCCGTCTCGTCGAGGCCGTCGACACCGAGGTCACCGGCGACAGTTACCGGCTGAGCGAAGTGCAGGTCCGCGCGATCCTCGACCTGCGCCTCCACCGCCTGACCGCGCTCGGCCGCGACGAGATCGGCGATGAACTCGCCAAGCTCGCCGAGTCGATCGCCGAGTTGCTCGAGATCCTCGGCAATCGCGCACGCCTCTACGAAGTTATCGTCGAGGAACTGACCGCGGTCCGCGACCAATATGCCACGCCGCGCCGCACCGAGATCGCCGCCGCCGCCGACGGGATCGAGGACGAGGACCTGATCGAGCGCGAGGACATGGTCGTCACGGTGACCATGGAAGGCTATATCAAGCGTACCCCGCTCGATACCTTCCGCGCCCAGAACAAGGGCGGCAAGGGCCGCGCCGGGATGGCGACCAAGGACGAGGACGCGGTGACGCACCTCTTCGTCACGTCGACCCACACGCCGGTTTTGTTCTTCTCGAACCACGGCAAGGTCTATCGGATGAAGGTCTGGCGCCTGCCCGAGGGCGGGCCGGCGACACGCGGGCGCCCGATGATCAACCTGCTGCCGCTGGCGAACGGCGAGACGATCTCGACCGTGCTGCCGCTGCCCGAGGATGAGAGCCAGTGGGGGGCGCTCCACGTGATGTTCGCGACCGCCAAGGGCTCGGTGCGCCGCAACTCGATGGACGCGTTCGCCAACATCCGCACCAACGGCAAGATCGCGATGAAGTTCGAGGAAGGGTCAGAGGATCGCCTGATCGGCGTGTCGCTGCTCACCGAGGACAATGACGTTCTGCTCGCGACCAAGCAGGGCAAGGCAATCCGTTTCGCAGCGACCGACGTCCGCGAGTTCCAGAGCCGCGATTCCACCGGCGTGCGCGGCGCGCGGCTGGCCGAGGGCGACGAAGTCATCTCGCTGTCGGTGCTGCGCGGCTTCGACGCGACGCCGCAGGAGCGCGAGGACTATCTCAAGGCAGCGCCGTGGAAGGAAGGCGATCGCGAGATCACCCTCACCCCCGAGCGCATGGCCGAATTCGAGGCGGCGGAGGAGTTCGTCCTCACCGTCACTGCCAACGGCTATGGCAAGCGCACCTCGGCTTATGAATATCGCCGCACCAACCGCGGCGGCCAGGGCATCACGAACATCGTCAGTTCGGACCGCAATGGACCCGTCGTGGCAAGCTTCCCGGCGCATAATGGCGAGCAGCTGATGCTGGTCACCGACCAGGCCAAGCTGATCCGCACCACCGTGGGTTCGGTGCGCGTCACCGGGCGCAACACCCAGGGCGTGATCCTCTTCCGCGTCGCCGACAACGAGCATGTCGTCTCGGCCGCGCGGATCGAGGAGAGCGAGGAGGAAGCCGAGGTCAACCTGGCAGACGGCGCAGTTGCGACCGAGCCTACGCCGGATGGCACGACCAGCGAGGACCTCGCGGCGGGGCCTGAGGACGGGCAGTAATTTAGGCCAAGCACCTCGCCAAACCCGTTCGCCCTGAGCTTGTCGAAGGTCCGTACTTCTTCGCTACCGTCGCCAGCAGGAGGACAGTGCTTCGACAAGCTCAGCACGAACGGGAGGGGAGCGGCCTGCCTCTGTGGGAACCAATGCGGTCCCCACGGGGTAATCGCCTCAGCAGCCACGGAGAGCACAGATGCCCGACACCACCGCCTACAAAGTGCTCACCACCGACCAGATGACCGCGCTGGAAACCGATGGCAGCTTCGCCGGCGCGCCGGTCGACCTCGAGGACGGCTACATCCACCTCTCCACCGCGGCGCAGCTGCAGGAGACGATCGACAAGCATTTCGCCGGACAGAGCGGCCTGTGGCTGGCGGCAGTCGATCTCGACGCGCTGGGCGAGGCGGTGAAGTGGGAGCCCTCACGCGGCGGCCAGCTGTTCCCACACATCTATGCCGCGCTGCCGCTCGACGCCGTGATCGCGTATAGCGAACTCCATTACGAGCCCGACGGCAGCCTGCGCCTGCCGGTCGCCGGCTGAGGGTGGACGAATTGTCCGCTTGTTCCCGCGAGCGGCTCCGATAGAGGCCGTGGCGTGACCGAAGCGGCAACCCTGCAGCGAACCCCCTGGCAGCGCCTCGCGCTGCTGCTGATCGGCTGTGCGTTGCTGCTGCGCGTCGCGGTTCCTGCCGGGTGGATGCCCCAGACAAACGCCGCCGGCGTGACGCTCTCCTGGTGCGCGGACAGCGGCTATAGCGGTCCTGCGGCGCTCGGCGAGGCCAAGGCGCTGCTCGCCGAGGCGATCGGCAAGAAGGCGCCTGCCGAGCACCAAAAGGGCGGCGATCAGCCCTGCGCCTTCGCTATGGCGGCGTTGCCGCTGCTCTCCAGCGCTCCACTCGCGCTGCCGGTGCCGCAGCCGCCCGCCGAGCTCGCGCCGCAATTGCGGCTCAAGACGATCCCGGGACGCGGCCTCGCCGCCCCGCCCCCGCTCGCAACCGGCCCTCCCCACCTCGGCTGACGCTGCCGGCGTGCCGCTGCGCACGCCTCTGCTCGTTATCTGCTGAGGATCCGTCCATGTCGAAGTCCGTCCGCGCGCTGCTCGGCGCGCCCCTCTTGTTTGCCGCCCTTCCCGCTCTCGCCCAGGAAAGGCCCCACGAAGAGATCGTCGTCACTGCCGAACGACTGGTCGCGCAGGCCATCCAGCGGGTCGGCGAGACACCGGGCGGCGCCAATGTCGTCCCCGCTACAGATTTCGACGACAAGCTCGCGGTGTCGCTGCGCGACGCGCTGGCCTTCTCGCCCGGCGTCTATGCCCAGCCGCGCTTCGGGCAGGAGGTGCGCCTGTCGATCCGCGGTTCGGGAATCAGCCGCGGCTATCACATGCGCGGGCTGACGCTGTTGCAGGACGGCATCCCGATCAACCTCGCCGACGACAATGGCGACTTCCAGGAGCTCGACCCCGCGTTCCTCCAGCATGTCGAAGTGTTCCGCGGCGCCAATGCATTGCGCTTCAGCGCCTCGACCCTAGGCGGCGCGGTCAATGGCGTGACGCCGACCGGCCGCTCGTCGAGCGGCGTGCATCTGCGGCTCGACGGCGGCAGCTTCGATACGCTGCGCGGCTTCGCCAGCGCCGGCTATGCCGATGCGCGTGGCGACGCGTGGCTGGCGATCGCGGGTGATCGCTCCGACGGCGATCGCGATCATGCCCGGCGCAAGGCACTGCGCGTCAATGGCAATGTCGGGCTGCGGCTGAGCGACACGATCGAGACGCGCTTCTATGCCAGCGCGCAGGCGATCCGGCAGGAGCTTCCCGGCGCGCTGACCTATGATGTCGCGCGCAATGCGCCGGGGACCGGCAATTTCGCGCTAGACCAGGCGCGCGACATCGACTCGCTGCGGCTGCAGAACCGCACCAGCATCGCACTCGGCGCCGGCAAGCTCGATATCGGGCTGTTCCTCAATGCCAAGCAGCTGCATCACCCGATCTACCAGGTCGTGGACCAGAAATCGCTCGATTGGGGCAGTTATGCCCGACTCGATCAGGATTTCGGCATGTTCGGCGTCACGGCCGGCGTTACTGCGCGCTTCGGCGACGTCGCTTCACGCCGCTTCGTCAACCTGAACGGCGAAGCGGGCGCCAAGACCTTTCAGGCCGATCAGCAGGCCCGCACGATCGACGCCTATGTCGAGGCGCGGGTCCGTCCGGTCGCGCAGCTGACCCTGATCGCGGGCGGGATCTACACTTCGGGGCTGCGGCGGCAGGACCAGGTCTTCCCGACGGTGACCAGCGGCCGTTCGACCTTCGACCAGCTCTCGCCCAAGCTCGGGCTGCTGTTCGAGCCGGGTGGAACTGTCCAGTTCTACGCCAATCTCAGCCGTAGCCATGAGCTGCCCGGATTCATCGAACTCGCCCAGCTTTCGAACTTCGTGCCGCTCGACGCGCAGCGCGGCTGGACCGCGGAAGTGGGCGGGCGCGGCCGCATCGGGCCGTTGCACTTCGATCTCAGCATCTATCGTGCCGATCTCGACGGCGAATTGCTTCAATATGACATCGGCGTCGGGATACCGGTATCGACCTTCAACGCCGGGCGCACGCGGCACCAGGGCGTCGAGCTGGGCCTCGATCTCGATCTCGCCGCTTGGGCGCGGCTGCGGCAGGTATGGCAGCTAAACGACTTCCGCTTTCGCGACGACGCGCAGTTCGGAGACAATCGGCTGCCGGTGATCCCCGAGCAATTGTACCGCGCCGAGTTGCGGTTGGGCAGCGACGCGCTTCACGTCGCGCCGAACGTGGAATGGGTGCCGCGCGGCGCGTGGTCTGACTATGCCAACAGCTTTCGCACCCGCGGCTATGCACTGTTCGGCGCGACGGCGGAGGCGGAAGTGCGGCCGGGCATCACGCTGTTCGCCGATGCGCGCAACCTTGCCGGGCGTAAGGCGGTCGGCGATATCTCGGCGGTGGTCCGCTATCTCCCCGACAATCCGGCACTGCCCGGCGACCAGAGCAGCGCGATCTTCACGCCGGTCGAGCGTCGCAGCGTCTTCGCCGGCATGCGGGCGGCGTTCTGATGGCGGCCGCGCAGGGTTCGCGCTGGTACAATGCGGTGTGGCGCTGGCATTTCTATGCCGGGCTGTTCTGCATGCCCTTCGTGCTGTGGCTCGCTGCGACGGGCACGATCTATCTGTGGAAGCCGCAGATCGAGGCGTGGCTCGAACGGCCGTACGACACACTGATCCCGGCTGGAACGCGCACCAGCGCCGATGCGCAAGTGCGCGCGGCGCTGGCCGCGGTTCCCGGCGCCACGCTGCACAAATACCAGCTCCCTCAAGCGCCGGGCGAAGCCGTGCGGATCATCGTCGGCCGTCAAGGGGTGGAGACGCGCGTCTATGTCGATCCGTACCGGTTGCGCGTGCTGCGCACTGAGGCCGAGAGCGAACGCCCGCTGCGCGTCGTCTCGGACCTGCACGGCACCTTCCGCGCCGGCAATGCCGGCAGCTATCTGGTTGAGATCGCCGCGTGCTGGACGGTGACGATGCTGCTCACCGGCCTCTACCTGTGGTGGCCGCGGCGTGCCCGCGGGCTCGGCGGGGTGCTCTATCCGCGGTTGCGCAGCGGCAGGCGGCTGTTCTGGCGCGACCTGCACGCCGTGGCGGGGATCTGGGTCGCCGTGCTGGCGCTGTTCCTGATCTCCACAGGACTGCCCTGGGCCAAGTTCTGGGGCAGCTATTTCAAGGAGGTCCGCACCGCCACCGGCGCGATCGAAGGTCCGCAGGATTGGACGATCGGCGCCCGCGGCGCGATGCTTGGCGACCATGCCGAGCATGAAGGCATGGGAATGGCGCATGTCGCCGCCCCCAGCGCCGCGCTCGACCGCGTCGTCGCCGCGACATATCCGCTCGGCATCGCACCGCCCGTCCTGGTCGCACCGCCGACCAAGGGCACCGACTGGACGGTGACCTCGGACGCCGCCGATCGTCCGCTGCGCACCAGCATCACCATTGACGGGACCACCGGCGCACTGACATCGCGGCGCGACTTCGCCGATCGCCACTGGCTCGATCGCGTCGTCGGCTATGGCATCGCTGCGCATGAAGGCGCGCTGTTCGGCCTCGCCAACCAATTGCTCGGCACGCTGACCGCCTTTCTCCTCGCCACGCTCTCGGTTTCGGGTGCGGTGATGTGGTGGCGCCGGCGACCGCAAGGGCTGCTCGGCGCCCCCATCCCGCTGTCGCGCCCGCGCTACGGGCCGCTGTTGATCGGCGCGGTGCTGCTTCTCGCCCTGGCGATGCCGCTGTTCGGCGCGACCCTCGTGGCGGTCGCACTGCTCGAGCGGCTATTGCTAACCAACTGGCCGTCCGCGCGCCGCTGGCTAGGCATCCGGCCGATACCCGCTTGACGGCTCGGCAACCGCCCCGTAAGTGCCCGCCTTCCGCAGCACGGCCCCTTCGTCTAGCGGTTAGGACGTCGCCCTCTCACGGCGAAAACACGAGTTCGATTCTCGTAGGGGTCACCAGCGTGTCGAAGATCAGCGGCGAAAATTGGTTACGGGCCGCTTCGCCGAACATTTACTCCAATCTGTCGGGATACTCCCAGGTTCACCTATCATTGCGCGTGTCTGGGCGAATAGGTCCAGATCCTCGCGTGCTCGAGTGTAGGCAGCCTGATCATTGATCGATGAAACCGATGATATGGCGGACGCTGGCGATAGTGCGCCGCGCGAGACCTCTCGTGCTGGCAACTCCGCTTCCCTCGCACGGTACCGATGTGCGGCCGCAGTTCTCTAGAGCCATGAGCGTCGCCTTGCTGAATGCTCCCTTGCAGCTTCTCCTGAAACCCGAGACAATGGTGCGTTGCGATTATATGCCTTCGACGAGAAGTCTCGTGTCGGGCAGCTTCTCAAGGCGCGGTATTGCCAGATCGGGCCGCGCCATGCGGGTCAGCGCGTTGAGCGCCGCGGCGATCGCTCCCTCCTGCCATCCGGGCAGCGAGGACAATTGATCGCCGACGACGAAGAACACCGGGTCGGACAGCTCGCCCTTCGCGTCGTAGATGCCGGTACCCTGGCTCAGATTGTTGAAATGCTCGGGAGCCTCTTTTTCGCCGAGCGCCTGCCAATAGGCCCAGCCACCCTTGATATATGGCATGTTCTGCCAGGCGATCGCGAGCCCGTCGTGCAATCCGTTGCCGAATCGCAGCCCAAACTTCCTTGCCCCCTCGCGTGCCAAATCGAGCCGGTCCTGGACCGACATCTTCCCCCATTCATGGGCGACCTGGCCGAAATTATACGCGCCGGTCAGCACGCCCTTCTGATCGTGGTACGCAGTCGACGGATACCAGATCTGGACGATCTCGTGCGATGTCCAGCTGATTCCGCCGAAGATCGGCACCACGCCCTCCTCGGCATCGGGCGCGACCAATGTGGTCAGCTTCAGGTCGTCCTTGTGCCGGGCGGTGATCAACTTGCCTTGCCACAATGTGCGGTCGCCCTGCCACCCGACCTTGGTGGTCGCGGCCAGAAACTTGTCCTGATATTCGCCCTTGTCGTTGATACGGGGACGGGCCTGCGCGGCGTAGACCGCCTTGAGCCCCTGCTTGAACGGCAGGTCGAAGCCGTTCTTGTCCCCGCCACCCTGCAAGTCCTTGGACAGCAGCTTTTCGAGGAAGGGCATCGCAAGGTTCGAGAAGCAATAGTCGGCGCGATACTCGACTGTCTCCTTGCTGCCGATCTTGGCGACCTGGACGGCGAATTCCCGTGTTTTCGCATCCCAGGCAATGCCGGTCACCGGGCTATTCAGATGAATCGTTCCGCCGAGCGTCGCCACCTGGCGCGCAAAGGCGCGCTGGACCTGGTCCATGCCCCCGACCGGCTGGAAAATCGTCTGCTGCCACAGGAAATCCACCGGCTGGTAGAAGCGGGTCTGCGCCCAATATTCGGACTTCAGCAGGTCCTCGAGCTTGATCGCCTTGGCGATTTCGCCCGCCGCCACCCCGGGAAGCACGTCGAAGCCCGCCCGAGATATCGCATTCTCGAACCCTGGATTTCCGGAGGTGGGCGCATAGTTGCCGTTGTCGTCAAGCTCGCCGAAACTGACCATCAGCGACTTGAGCTTGGCCGCCAATCCTTTCCGCTCGTTCGCGGGGATGTCCAGGCTCGTCGCCTCGAGCAGCTGGGCTGCGTTCTCATGCACCAGCTGTGCGATCCAGCCGCGCAGATTGTGGTCGATCTGCCGATAGACGCGAGGTTTGCCCCGCAGCGTCCCCTTGTCCATCTGAACGAGGTTCGACATCGAATTCATCACATAGACCTCGACCGCGACGCCGAACTCACGAAGATAGTTTAGCAGGCGCTTGTGCGCTGAGGGGATGCGGCCGGGGCCGGCGTTCAGATAGGGCTCGGCGTCGCCGACCGGCCATTCGAAGCGGACCACCTGCGTTTCGCCCGGCTCGGAGCCAAACAGCGCATCGTCCTTGTCCTCGGTCAGCGTGTCGCCGGTGCGCAGCGACATGCACCGGCCACCAGTGCGATTCTGCGCCTCCAAAATGGTGACTTCCATGCCGGTCTTGTGGACCAGCAGCTCATAGGCAGTGGTCAGCCCGCCGACGCCGGCACCGAGGATCAGCGCGCGCTTGCCCTTGAAGCTGCCTTCCTCCAGCCGAACCGGGCCTGGCGTGATCCGCAACTGCTCGTTGGTCGCATCCGCGAGTTCGGCCCACGCCGAGGCATCGGGATGCGATCGCAGAAATTCGGCGCGGCTGATCTTGGTCGACATGTCGCTCCCCCAGGATCCGTATGGACAGATCCGCTAGTGGTTTTCCGATTCCGGGTGCGGGAGACTTGCAGATTCCCGCTTGCTGTTATCGCGTCCGGCATCGCCAGATGGCGGCGCCCCCGGATTATCGTTGCGACTCGTCGAGCGAACATGCCGTAACCGGCATCAAAGCCAAAGTAACTTTTGATTCGATGTTGACGCTATCGAGAAGGCCAGGTTTTTCAACAGGTCACGAAGTCGTCGGGCCGATTAAAGCTAATCGTTGATGACGAAGTTCCTTTCGCCCTTGCAGGTGATTAGCGAATTTTGCCGCGAAAGATGGTTTCTGGTCTGCCCGGACACTTATGCCTCCGCTACGCGATAGAGGGCAACTGAGCTAGCCGCCTTACGGGAAGATGGCAGCGCTGTTAAGGCCACAGGTGTTCAATATTCGCGCTGTAGGAACTTCCTGCCTCCCCAAGAAGGTCGGCCAGAGCCTGACCGTGGGTCAGATTGTACTCACAACTTAGGGCCGGAAGCAGCCAAGCGACGGCGATCCCAGGCCGCGCCCGTCAGACCCTTACCAGATCCTTCGGCCAGGCCATCGCCTCGCCGCGGTCCATCGCCTGCTCGCCGAGCAGCGACGCCACGCTGGCGGCGTAGGCCTGGGCGAGCATCCCCGGCAGCGGCCTGCCCGATCGTACCGCCTCGCCGAACCCCTCGAACTGGAGCATCGTCTCGTCATATTCGCCCCAGCCTAGCGATTCGCCCCGGGTGGTCACCGGCAGCTCCGGGAACCAGGTCGCGCCGCCGATCGGAATCGTGCGCTTGTGCCCGCGCTTGACGTCCTCCTGCATGCGCTGGAGCGCTAGAACCTTTGGCGGCACTTCCTGGTAGATCCGGCCGAGTTCGGGCTCGATCGTGCCCTTGCTGCCCATGATCTGCTCCTCGCAGCCATAGCGCGCATTGTTGAGCAGCGAGGTGTAGACGAACTTCCGCCCGCCCGAATATTCGTAGACCAAGGCGACATGGTCGTAGACTTCGCGGCCGTCCTTCCAGAAACAGATGCTGCCGGACCCGATCACCCGCGTCGGCACCGCATCGAGGAACCAGCCGCCGACCTGGAGCTGATGCGTCGCCAGCTCGGTCATCAGCCCGGCCGACGCCTCGCGATAGAGGCGCCAGTTGATTTTGCGGTCGGTGCTGCCCGGCGGGATCGGCCGACGCCAGCTGGTGTTGCGGTGCCAGCTCGCCCGGATCTGGGTGACCGGACCGATCTCGCCCGCCTTCACCCGCTTGAGCGCATTGAGATAGGTCGGGTGGAACATGCGCTGGTGCCCGATCTGGAGCACCTTGCGCGCGTCCTGCGACCGCTTCACCATCGCACCGCAATCGGCGATCGTCCGCGCCATCGCCTTCTCGCACCAGACGTGCAGCCCTGCGCCGAACGCGTCGAAGGCAAGCGGAGCGTGGAAATCGAGCGGCGTGGCGATCACGACCGCATCGAGCCCACCGGCATCGAGCATCGCGCGATGATCGGCGAAAGCGGGCACGCTCGCCCCGACGATCGCCCGCGCCTTCGCCAGGTGCGGCTCGAAATTGTCGCAGATCGCGACGACCGCGCAGTTGCGCGTCTTGAGGATGTTGCGTATCAGCGTCCGTCCGCGGTCGCCAGTGCCGATCACGCCAAGCCGGATGCGGTCACGCTGAGGGACCTGCGCACCCGCCGCAGACGCTGCCCAAGGCGCGGCAGCGGTAACACCCGCTCCCGCCGTCGCCATCAGCACGCCGTCGAGGAACGCGCGGCGCGTCAGGTCGAAATCCTTGTCGGTCATTGCAGAACCACCTCATACGCAGGAGCAGCCGTGGCCGGCTCGGGACTGAAATCGAATCGAAAACGGCGCGTCTGGTCGGCGAGCAGGCGCTCGGCCTGCGCAGCATTGGCGACGAGCAGCGCGGTGCTCATCACTTCGGCAAGCGCGCCGGATCGCGCGATCGCGGCCGTCGTACGCGCTGCGGTCACCTGAACGCCGTCGCTCGGCCGGAGCATCGGCGCACGCTCGGGCGCTTCGGTGCCGGCGCCCACCGTCGAGGAGATCGATAGCGCTTCGTCGCGAAGCTCGAGCTCGACGAGCATTCGTTCGGGCTCCAGCGGATGAGGGACCGCGACCGGCCAGCCGCCGCCGAGCGGGTGTGCGCCGACGACCGCGATCGAACTTTCGCCGGCGCACAGGAATGCCGCAGTCACCCCGGCGTCGCGCAGGATGTCGCAGGCGCGGTCGAGCGCAAATCCCTTGCCGAACCCGCCAAAGTCGAACGCCAGCGGCACCGACGCCGCAGTGTGACGCGACTGTCGGTCAAACGCCACCGCGCCCCACCCTGCCCCTGGCCATGCGGCGTCCGCCGCGGGGTCGAACAGGCCGAGCGTCGGTCCTTGCGCCGCCTCGATCGCGACCAGCGCGTCGAGCAGCAAAGGATCGTCGATACGGCAAGAGCGACCCGCCAGAAGACAATCGTTGAGCGCGGTGACCGGCGACGGCCGGTGGATCGTCAGCGCATCGTCGACGCGCGCGATAGCCCGCCGCGCCGACTGGGCCACGGCCGGGTCGACGTCGCCGAACAGATGCAGCTCGAAGCGCGTGCCCATCGCGACGAAGCGTTCGGCATGCATAGGGATCGTAGGTCCGCTCAGGCCTTGACCTCCCAGCCCGGCTGATAGTCGACCGACCACAGCTCCATCGCGTCCGCACCCTTCGGTTTGCCCGTCGCCGTGTCGAGCGAAAGCTGCGAATTGGTGCGATAGGCGATGTTGCCGAGGTGGCAAAGCGCGGTGCTGATATGGCCTTCGCGGATCGGCGAGGCGAGCGCCTTGGCCTTGCCGCGGATCACGTCGACCAGATTGCCGGCATGATAGACGTCGAGCGCCCCCTCGCCCACCGTGCCCGTGGTCTCCGAGGTCGCCGGCGCCTTGACCTCGCGCAGCATCTTGCCGGCGAGATCGAACAGCTCATAGCCATTGCGGTCGACCACCGCCGAGCCCTTGGTCCCGAGCAGCAGCACGCCGCGTCCGC
This sequence comes from Sphingomonas sp. FW306-1B-B10E, assembly GCF_058782005.1. Taxonomy (NCBI): domain Bacteria; kingdom Pseudomonadati; phylum Pseudomonadota; class Alphaproteobacteria; order Sphingomonadales; family Sphingomonadaceae; genus Sphingomonas; species Sphingomonas sp. FW306-1B-B10E. Next base: position 77,694 of record NZ_JBYSXG010000008.1, on the reverse strand, counting down.
GGCCGTAGCGCAGCATGCCGTTGCAGCTATTGCCGTCCCAGCGGATCGTTCGTCCGTCGGCGTAGACGAGGTCGAGCGCGAGCGTATCGTACATCTCCCAATCGTCGCCGCGGTAGAATTGGCGCGATCCGCGCGCAGTCACCGTCTCGGGGAATTCCAAGCCCATTGCCCAGCGCGCCACATCCAATTCGTGCATGGCATTGTTGCAGGTCTCGCCGGTGCCGTATTTCCAGAACCAGTGCCAATTGTAGGGCACCAGGTTCGAGCGATACGGCCCGCGCGGCCGCGGCCCCTGCCACAGATCCCAGTCGAGATGCGCCGGCGGCGCGACTTCCTTGCCGCGCCCGATCGACACACGGTTATTGGCATACCAGGTCTGCGCCTCGTAGACCGTTCCCAGCTCGCCGGCCTTGACCAGCGCGACGAGCTGCTGCGTCTCGGCGCTCGAGCGCTGCTGGTTGCCGACCTGGAGCTTGCGCCCGGTGCGCTTCTGCACCGCGATCAGTGCCTCGCCTTCGGCAGGCGCCATGCCGATCGGCTTTTCGAGATAGACATTGTGCCCGGACTCCATCGCGTCGATGCCTAGCTTGGCGTGCCAATGGTCGGGCGTGGCAACGGTGACGATGTCGACTGCTCCCTTGCGCTCGAACAGCCGGCGATAGTCATGCTCGGTCTGCGGCGCGGCATGCCCCTTGGCAGTGAACTCGGCGGCGCGCTTCGCCAGGATCTGCGAATCGACGTCGACGAAATGGCTGACCTCGACATTGGGCAGCTTGGAGAAGGCACTCATATGCGCCTGGCCGCGGCCATTCACGCCGACTATTGCGACCCGCAGTCGATCGTTCGCGCCCTTGATCCGGGCATAGCTCTTCGCGCTCATCGCCGCGCCCAGCGTCGCGCCGGCGCCCTTGATCATCGTCCGACGGTTGAGCATCGGCTTCCTCCCTTTCAGAATTCGCGCAGCTTGATCGAGCGGAAATCGACGCGGTTGCCGTGATCCTGCAGCAGGATCGGCCCCGCGTCGCGCTCGCCGAAAGCGGGCCATTTGGCGTATTTGCTCTGCGCGACCAGTGCGCGATATTCGGGCGATCCGCGCTCATATTCGACCACCTTGTAGCCGTTGAGCCAATGCTCGACGTGGCGGCCGCGCGACACGATGACGGCCCGGTTCCACTCGCCGGGCGGGTTGAAGCGCTTATTGGTGCTGTCCGGGTCTGAAAGATTGCGCGCGGTGATCATGTCGTAGAGCGATCCAAGCGTGCGGTTACCGTCGCGGCCCATCTTCGCGTCGGGATGCCGCGCATCGTCGAGCAGCTGGAACTCGAGACCGATCGCCGAGCCCTCGCCCTTGAGCAGATCGGGATCGACGAAATACTTGATCCCGCTATTGGCGCCGGGTTTCAGCCGGAAGTCCACCGACAGCTCGAAATTGCTGTAGTTTCGCGTCGTGATGATGTCGCCGCCATTGGTCGATTCAGCGCCGTTCGCGCCGTCGACCGACAGGACGCCGTCGTGGATCGACCAGCCTTTCCCGGGGAAACCGGCTGCCTTGGCGCTGCGCCACCCGTTGGTGGTCTTGCCGTCCCACAGCAGCTTCCAGCCGGCTTGTTTCTCGGAATCGGTTATCTGGTTGGCGAGCCAGCCCTGCTGATCGAGCGCAGTCGCCTTGGAAGCGAAGCGCGAGGGCGCGTCAGTGATGATCCGCACGCTGCGGAAGCGCACTTCGGGCTGCCGGCTCGCCTCGGCGTCCGAGATCGCATGGACCTGGAACGCGATGAAACCGCGGGCGTCGGTGCTGTCGGCGATGTCGGCCGCCGGCACCCCGTTGAGCCAGGTGCGCAGCCGATTGCCGATTGCCTCGACCCTGTAATGGTTCCAATCGCCGGGCTTGAAGGCCTTGCGTGCGGTCTCGTTGCGGCCGAGCGTGTATAGCCATTGCCGGCGCTGCTCGTCATAGATCCCGGCGCTCCAGCCGCGCGCCGAGGGATCGATCTCGGCCTGATAGCCATGCACCACGCCGCCCCGGTAGTCCGGCCGGCTCTGCCCCCGGATCATCACCCCCGAATTGAGCTTGGGATCGGTCTTGGCGTCGAATTCGAGGATGAAGTCGCCATAGCCGGTGTCCGACACCAGCCAGCTGTTGGTCGATCCCGGGGCCGCGCGGCCGACGAGTTCTCCCTTCTGAACCTCGAACTTCGCATTGCCACCGGTGACGTGCCATCCGGCCAGGTCCTGCGCGGGCGTGATTGCCCGCCACGGGGCGCCTTGCTGCGCGGCTGCGGGGCTTGCAGCGACCAACAGGCCCGCCGCCGCCCTATAGATCCATTTGCGGCTCCCCGCTCCGGGGATCGCGCGCTGCGCTAGTCCTGACTTCATCTTGTCCTCCGCCTCCGTCGCGCGCACCTTCCGATGCGTCTTTCATCTATTTTTGGTCAGGCCACTTACGCGACCCCAAAACGTCGCAGCGCCTACCGCATTTGCGATTTGTCATCCGGTCTGACCACATTGTCGAGTCTTGGATTGCCATTATTGCTAATGTGGCCTGACCATGATAGCCCTCCCAACAATAAAGAAAAACAAAAACCTGAATTGCAGAGATCGCCTCCCAGGCAGTGATCGCAAGTGCCGGGGCAAAGGGAGAGGGGAATGCGTCGCAATCGCTTCAACACGTCCGGGCTGCTCGTCTCGGTCAGCCTGGCAGGACTGTTGGCCGCCACTTCGGCACACGGGCAAACCACGTCGGCGCCAAGGGATCAGGCCGCGGAGACACCCCCCGAGCCGGAACAGGAGATCGTCGTGCAGGGCTTCCGCGCCTCGCTCGACAATGCGCTCAACGTGAAGCGCGAAGAGATCGCCGCCGTCGATTCGATCATCGCCGAGGACATCGGCAAATTTCCGGATAGCAACCTCGCCGAATCGATGCAGCGCATTCCCGGCGTCGCGCTGTCGCGCGGTGACGGTGGCGAGGGCCGCAACATCTCGGTCCGCGGTCTCGGCGCGCAGTTCACCCGCGTGCGAATCAACGGCATGGAAGGCGTGTCGCAGGTCAGCGGCAGCGACATTCGCGGCGGCGTCGCCACCGGCCGCTCGTTCGACTTCGTCACTTTCCCGACCGAGATTTTCTCGTCGCTCACTGTACGCAAGACGCTGTCGGCGGACGTCGAGGAGGGCTCGCTGGGCGCGACCGTCGATCTGCGCGCGCCAAAGCCGTTCGACCAGAAACAAGATTTCACCTTCTCGGCCACCGCCCGCGGGATCTACAATGATCTGAGCAAGAAGGCCGATCCGCGCCTCTCCGCGCTGGTCGCCCAGAAGTTCGGCGACACCTTCGGGGTGCTCGCCAGCGTGGCCTATTCCAAGCGGCACATCGACGAATATGCCTATTCGGCGGTCGACGTCTTACCTTCTTACGTCGCCGGGCGAGAGCTGCCCGATCCGTCGGCACCACCACCGCCGCCCGGTCAGAAGCCAGCCACCGTAATCTTTCCCTACTGCACGCCTATCGGCTACACTTACAAAGGCTTCCCGCTAAACAGCCCCGAGACGGGCTATGCCAATAGCGGCAACTCCGTCGGCGCCGACGCGAACAATTGCAGCGCAGGCAATCCGCGCACCAGCACCAAGGCGGCGTACGACTATATCATGAGCCGTACCGGAGTGTCCGGACGGCCAGGTGGCGGCGTGTTCCTCCCGCGCCTGCCGCGTCCCGTGAAAGGCAGCCAAGAGCAACAGCGTCTGGCGGGCTCACTGACCCTGCAGTGGAAGCCGAGCGACGACACGGACATCTCGATCGACGGCCTCTATTCGCGCTTCAAGGTCGACCGGCTCGACACGATGCTCGACGCCCGCTCGATGGGCCGCACCGCGTCGAACAATGGCCAACCAATGATGTCGATCCGCGACATCGAGGTCGACGAGAACGGGTCGCTGATCCACGGGCTGTGGGACGGCGTCGACCTGCGCTCGGAAATGCAGCAGGAGAAGTTCACTTCGACCTTCCGTCAGGTCAATCTGAACTTCGACCAGCGCTTCTCCGACAGCTTCCGCGTCTATGGCCTAATCGGCGTCAACGATTCGAAGCTCAACGTGGACCGTCTCCAGGTCGCGATCGACTCGAACGATACCGACAATTTCTCGATAGATTTCCGTGACAATCCGGACATTCCCAAGATCGGCTACGGCATCGACACCACGCTGGCGTCGAACTTCCTCTATGGCCCGCCGCTCCCCGACGGCAACCAGCGCGGCCAGATCTCGAACTTCGTGCGCAAGAACACGATCGTCAGCAAGACCGCCGAGCTGAACACTGAATGGAAAGTTGCGCCGGGATTCACCTTCCAGGTCGGCGGCCAGTATCGCACCAACAAATACACCGCGCGCGAGCGTCAACTGATCCCCGCCCAGTCGCTGCCGCTGACCCTGCCGGCCGGCGTATCGCTAGCCGACATCACCTTCATCACCACCGGTATCGGCAAGAATCTCGGCGGCCAGATGCAGGATTTCGTCGCGGTCGATCCCGACAAGTTCCGCGACGCCGTGAACTTCGACAGCTTCCAATATTGCAGCGTCGAATGCGCCAAGGGCACCTATGGCGGCGTCTCCGAGAAATACGGCTCCGGCTATCTGATGGTGAAGTTCGACACCAAGGAGAATTTGCCCTTCTCGCTGCGCGGCGACGCCGGGGTGCGCTATGTCCACACCAGCCTGGACACCTACGGCCCGATCCCCGCCGCCGCCCCGGCCGGATCGCCCTTCCCGTCGGTCTACGTCATCTCGAACGTCAAGCGGTCCTATGAGGACTGGTTGCCCTCGATGAACCTCGCGCTCGACGTGACCGGCAACATCATCGCGCGCTTCTCGGCGGCACGCGTGATGTCGCGCCCGTCCTACGGCCAGCTGATCCCCAGCGGCAGCGCGAACATCGTGATCCGCACCGCATCGATCAGCAATCCGTTTCTCGATCCGATCCGCGCGAACACGATGGACGCCTCGCTCGAATGGTATTTCGCGCCGGGCTCGCTGCTGTCGATTGCCTATTTCCACAAGGACATTGAAACCTACATCCAGAATACCAGCGAGCTGGTACCCTTCCGCGAGCTCGGCCTGCCGCTGTCGCTGCTCAGCGGGACGGGCACGGGTGTGACGCCCGAGGAACTGTTCAACGTCACGCGGAGCAATAACACGAAAGGCGGGCCGCTCAACGGCTGGGAAGTCAATCTCCAGCTCCCGTTCCGCTTCCTGCCGGGCTTCCTCAGCAATTTCGGCGCGCTCGCCAACTTCACGCGCGTCCGCTCGAATATCAACTACATCATCTCGCCGACGATCACCCGCAACGCTCCGCTGGTCGGCCTGTCGCCCGAGACCGCGAGCGGAACGCTCTATTACGAAGACAGCAAGTTCAGCATCCGCTCGACGATCAACTATCGCTCCGCATTCCTCACCGGCATCCCCGGCCCAACCGACAGCGATGCGAACGGCAATGCCGACTCGATCTTTGTCGACGCCTCGGCCTCCTACAACATCAACGACCATATCAAGCTGATCGCCGAGGTCTCGAACATCACCAATGAGACCAACCGGCTCTACACCGACACCGTCCGGCAGGACCCGCTCTACACGGCCTATTTCGGCCGAACCTACGCATTGGCGGTCAACTTCCAGTTCTAAGGGGCGGCGCGGATACCTTGGGGATCCACGCCTGGGCACCGCCAGCGCCATCGACGTCATTGCCTGAGTGAAGCCTCCATACGCCGTCGCGAGACAATAATACTCGCGACGGTCTACACGCTTGTCTTCGATATTCGAACGACCGGCTTTACAAAAAAATGATCAGTGTTCAATACGATGCTATGAATGCGAATCGCGGTATCAGGTTTCGGGTAGCGGGCAGCGGCATCGCCCTGCCGAAGACCGCTATTCCGTCGACCGAGATTGACGCGTTGGTCGGCCGGGAGGCTGGCTGGACAGAGACCAATTTCGCGATCGCGACGCGCTATTGGGCGCGCGGCGACGAAACCAGCTCTTCGCTCGGCGCCGCGGCAGGGCTGGCGGCTTTGGCCTCGGCGCGCTGGAATGCCCGCGACATCGACGTGATTATTTCGGCGTGCGGCGTGATGGAGCAGCCGATTCCCGGCAATGCGCCGCTGATCCAGCGCCGGCTCGGCATCGGCGCGAGCGGGGCCCCGGCGTTCGACGTCAATGCGACCTGTCTGTCCTTTATCGTGGCACTGGACACGCTGCTGACCGGGATGGCGGTCGGCAAGTGGCGCCGCGGACTGATCGTATCGGTCGACCTCGCTTCTGCAGCGCTCGACTTCAGCCGGCCCGAAGCGTCAGCGATCTTCGGAGATGGCGCCGCAGCAATGGCGATCGAAGCCGATGGCTCCAGCCGTCTGCTCGCCTGCCGGCTGGCAACCTATGGCAATGACGCGGACCTGTGCCGGCTGGAATCGGGCGGTACCCGGATGCGCCCCGACGCGGATCTCGACGCCTTCCTGGCGGCTGCGAAGTTTCGAATGGACGGCCCTGCCCTGTTCGCAGCGACCGCCAAGCGCTTTCCGCGCTTCCTTCGCGATTTGGTCTCCGAGAGCGGAGTCGCCATGGAGGCGCTCGATACGATCGTGCCGCACCAGGCAAGCGCTGCGGCGATCGAGCATCTCAAGCGATCGGTGCCCGATGGCCATGCCAAGACGCTCGACATCTTCCGTGACCATGGCAACCAGATTGCTGCGGGCATGCCGCACGCGCTCCATGTCGCCCGGACCCGCGGCCTGACCGCGCCGGACAGCACCACGCTGCTGATCGGCACCTCGGCCGGCGTTTCGCTGGGCGGCGCGGTGATCCGCTGGTGAGCCGTGTCGCGCTCGTGACCGGCGCAACCGGCGGGTTCGGCCGCGAGCTGGTCTCGCAGTTGCTCGCTTCGGGATATCGCGTGCGTGCGACCGGGCGCGATTCCACCATCGGGGCGCAATTGCAAACCGAATTCGCGCGTGCCGATTTGACGACCGGTTCGCTAGCGTCCCTGGTCTCCGGCGTGGACATCGTATTCCACCTCGCAGCTTTGTCGTCGCCATGGGGATCGGCCGCTGCCTTTAGGGCGATCAACATCGAGGCGACCGAGCGGCTGCTTGCGGCGGCACGCGCGGCGGGGTGCGACGGGATGATCTATGCCTCGACGCCCTCCGTCTATGCCGAGCCGCGCAATCGCATCGGACTGACCGAGGACAGCCCCGTCGCCGCGCGCTTCGCCAATACCTATGCCGCGACCAAATATGCCGCAGAACGGCTGGTCCTTGCCGCCGACGCGCCGGGTTTCCGCACCGTCGCGCTCCGTCCGCGCGCCATCGTCGGGCCGCACGACAGCGTACTGCTTCCGCGCGTCCTGCGAGCTGCCCGGCGCGGGCGGTTTCCACTGCCGGGCGGCGGTGCCGCGCTGATCGAGCCAACCGACGTGCGCGACGCCGCGGCCGCGTTCATCGCTGCCGACCGGCATCTCGCTGCGGCGGGCGGGCTGGCGATCAACCTGTCAGGCGGTGATCCCCGCCCGGTCCACGAATTGCTCGGCCTCTTGTTCGCGCGGATCGGGCGCGTACCGCGGTTTGTGACGGTGCCGACAGGTTTCGCCATGACGATAGCGAGCATGATGGAGCGGGTAGCCGCAGCGCTTCCCGGCAGGCCCGAACCGCCGGTGACGCGCTATAGCGTGATGACCTTCGGCTTCTCGCAGACGATGCGGCTCGACCGCGCGCGCGACTTGGTCGGCTGGGCACCACGGTACCGCGTCGAGGACATGATCGAATATGCCCTGCCGGAGCCGGCCGATGCGTGAGGTCGACCTCAGGCTGATCCGCGCCGGACACTGCGTCCACCCCCAGCGCGCAACGATCCGCGACGGCAGCTGGCGACCGACGACCTTTCCCGCGCTGTCGGTGCTGATCGTTCATCCTGTCGAGGGGCCGATCGTCTTCGACACCGGCTACGACCCAGCGTTCTTCGCCGCGACCCACCCCTTCCCCGAACGTTTCTATCGCTGGCTGACTCCCGCGACGCTCGCGCCCGAGGCAGATGTGGCGAGCCAATTGCAGCGCTTCGGCTTCGCGCCCGCCGATGTCCGCCACCTTATCCTGTCCCACTTCCATGCCGATCACATCGCGGGTGCGCATGCGTTTCCGAATGCGGCGATCCACTGCGCGCGAGCGGGGCTTGACGCGGCATGCTCGAGCGGACGAATCAAGGCGCTGATGGGCGGCGTGCTACCCGCCCTGCTTCCCACCGACATCGCGGTGCGCGCGCGCTTCTTCGAGGATGCGCCGCGCACGGCCCTGCCGGGCGCACTCCAGCCTTTCATCGACGGTGCCGACATCCTCGGCGATGGCAGCCTGCTCGCAGTCGAGCTGCCCGGCCACTGCCCCGGCCATTGGGGCATGGTCGTCGCGGATGCTCGGCACGGCGAACATTTCCTGGTGGCGGACGCCGCCTGGTCGAGCGACGCGATCCGCCGCAATATGCCGCCGCCGCGTCTGACCACCAGCCTACTCGGCCATGCCAAACGGGTCGAGGACACGCTGGCCAGACTGCACGCTTTGTGGCGGCGCAACCCAGCGATCCGGCTGACCCCCGCGCATTGCCCTGAGCGCGCTGCCGAAGCCGAGGCGTGAGCACCATTCTCCTAACCGGCGCGCGCGCGCCGGTCGCGGTCGATCTCGCGCGATCGTTCGCGGCCGCAGGATACGAGGTCCATCTCGCGGATTCCGTGACCGGCTGGGCAGCGCGGCTGTCGCGCGTCGTGACCGCGACCCATCGACTATCCTCGCCGCGAGCCGACTTTGCGGCGTTCGCGACCGGGTTGCGGGGCCTTGTCGCCAGGCTCAACCCGATCGCGATCATCCCGACCTGCGAGGAAGTGTTCTACGTCGCCGCTGCCGGTCTTGGCGACCGCGTGCTGGCCCCGCCGCTGGATGCCCTGCGCACGCTGCATTCAAAGATCGCATTCGTCGATCACGTACGCGCGCTGGGTATGGCCGCGCCCGAGACCTGGCCGATTAAGACCCGCGCCGAGCTCGACGCGCTGCCAGTCGATGCGAAGGACTTAGTATTGAAGCCCGAATATTCGCGCTTCGCGACGCACACGCTGATCCGCCCTACGCCCGCGCAACTGGCCGCGATCGCGCCTACGCCGGCACGCTCCTGGGCGGCACAACGCTTTATTGCCGGCGAGGAATTGTGCCTGTGGTCGTTCGCGCGCGCCGGACGGCTGGTCGCTTCGGTCGTTTATCGTCCGGTCTGGCGGCACCGCAAGGCCGCCGCTTACGCGTTCGAGGCGGTCGAGTGTCCCGCCGGCATCGCCATCGCCCGCACAATCGCGGGGGCGAACGGGCTCAGCGGGCATTTGTCTCTCGACCTGATCGTCGCCGCGGATGGCACAGTAGTGCCGATCGAGTGCAATCCCCGCGCGGTCAGCGGTTTGCATCTGTTCGGCGCGCGCGCCGAACTCGCCCGCGCCATGCTCGACGAGGGCGAGGCGCATGCTGACGAGAAGCTCGGCTATCTCGGCCCGGCAATGGCGTTGCTAGGCGTGCCTGCCGCGATCGGGAGCGGACGGCTGGGCACGCTGGTCGACGACTTCCGGCGCGGGCACGACGCGGTCGGGCGGCCGGGCGACCGCGGCCCGATCGTCGGGGCGCTGTTCGACGCCGGGCGGTTCGCGGTCCGCGCTGTCGCCTCTCGGCGCAGCGCGGCGGGCGCGACGACCGACGACATCGAATGGAATGGCGAGCCGATCGCATGATGCTCTTCGACCCGCAGGATCCGCCGCCAGGCGCTTGGCCCGCCACCTGCGATTCCCGCGCCTATATCGAGGGAATCGCACAGGCCGGCGCGACCGCGATGATTCCGAATGTCGTCACTCGCTGGCTCGCGCTGCGCTCCGGCGATCGCGTCTATCCCGTGACGGTCAATGACGGGGAAGTCGGCGGCAGCTATGTCTGCCTGCCACACAGCGCCTATATCCTCTACGCGCGCGCAGAACTCGACTTGGTCGATACCGGCCGGCTGCGTCCGGTGCTGCGCGTGCTGATCGCGATGGCGGACCGCCTGCTGCGCTGGGGTAAGGTCAACCGCGTCGTCCATGTCGACAATTGGCTGTTGTCGACCAATTTGCATGGCGACTGGCCGGGAGATGACTTGCCCGCCATCCGCGCGTTCCTGGTCGATCGGTTCCCCGGCCATGCCATCGCGATCCGCTCGGTAGATCCCTGGTCGTCACCGGCATTGCTCAATGCGGCCCAAAAAGGCGGCTGGCGGTTGCTCCCGAGCCGGCAGATCTGGGTCACCGGCAACCTTGCGAAGGATTGGCGGCGCCGCCGCGACACGCGCGACGACTTTAAAATGCTCGCCCGCAGCGACCTGACGATCGACGCGTTCGAGGCGATGACACAAGCCGATGCCGAGCGGATCGCCGAGCTCTACCATCTGCTCTATGTCGGCAAATATTCGCCGCTCAATCCGGTCTTTTCGCCTGCATACGTGCTCATGACCTGGCGCACCCGCACGCTGCGCTATCGCGGCGCGCGCGATGCGGCGGGCACCCTGCTGGCGGTGGCGGGTTCGCTGATCCGCGGCGATGTGCTCACTCCGCCCGTCGTGGGCTACGACACTGCCCGCCCACAGTCCGAAGGACTCTATCGCATCGCCACCCTGCTGTTCACCACACTTGCGGAGGAGCGCGGCGTGCGACTCAACGGCTCGGCCGGTGCGGCGCAGTTCAAGCGCAATCGCGGCGCGACCGGCGTGATCGAATATATGGCAGTCGCTGCCGGCCATCTGCCCTGGCGCCGGCGTATCGTGGTGGGCTTTATGGCGCTGGTGCTCGACCGGCTGGCGGTTCCGATGATGAAGAAGCGGGGATTATGAGCGACGCCTGGCCAATCGCGATCGCGCAGGGCTGGCACCCGCTGGCGGCGCTCGATGCCTTGGGCGGCAAGCCGGTGGCGCGGCGGCTGATGGGGACCCCGATCGTGCTGTTCCTGAGCGACGGCAAGCCCGTCGGGATGCTCGATCGCTGCCCGCATCGCGCGCTGAAGCTCTCCGACGGGCGCGTGCGCGCCGGGACGATCGTTTGCCCCTATCATGGCTGGCGCTTCGATGCGGGGGGCCGGTGCGTCGAGGTGCCTGGCTCGGACGCGGTGCCCGACGCCGCGGTACGGACCTTGCCGATCGAGGTGCGCGCTGGGCTGGTCTGGACCTGCCTGGCCGAGACGCCACCGCCCTTCCCACGCCTTCCCGCTTTGCTCGACGATCCGACCCTGGATCATTTCCGCTGGCTGGTGGCGCCGAGCCGGATGCGGCTGCTCGACGGGATCGAGAACATGCTCGATGCGTCGCACCCGCATTATGTCCATCCCTGGTTCTTGCGCGGCACCGGCCGGCGGCGCGCGATGCGGGTGGAGGTATCGCTGGGCCCAGACGGCGCCGAGGCAGTCTATCACGAGAATGCCCGCGCGCAGGGAATCATGCCGCGTCTCCTGGAAGGCAGGCGGACGGTATCGATAGGACGCTATTTCCCGCCGACGATCGGCCAGCTCGAGTTTCGCACCGCGCGCGGGCTGACCGTTTCGCTGACTGCGATCTTCGTGCCGGAGGACAGGGATCTGGTGCGCCCCTATGCGCTGTTCGCGACGCGCAAGGGCGTCGCGCCGGCCTGGCTCAAGCGCTGGGTGCTCAAGGCGTTCAACCTGCCGCTGCTGCGCCAGGACCAGCGCGTGCTGGCGGACCAGGTCGAAGCGCTGGAGGCTTGGGACAAGGTCGACTTCGCAATCGGCCCCGCCGACCTGCTCGGACCAACGGTGTGGCGGTTGGCTCATGGCAAGCCGCAGCCGGTCGAGCGGCGCGAAACCATGCTCTACCTCTGACGCCAGTCGCGGCGGACGCGGCGCAGCTTGCGGTCGAAATCGACGCTCAGCCCGCGCGTGACGGTGAGGGCCGGTGAAACGACGCCTGCACGGTCGAACAGGGCATGCAGCGACGCCATCACTCGCGCATCGCACTCCCCCGGCAGCGTTGCATCCAGCGTGACCATCACCTGGTCCGCCGCGGTCTGCACGATGCGGAAGTCGGCGATCGCCCGGTCGGCGTCGACCACCGCGTTGCGCAGCACGTCCGGCGTGATCATGCGCCATTGCCCATCAGCGTCTTGCAACTCAAACACGTCGTCCTGCCGTCCCTCGATTCGGGCGACGGCCTGCAGCGGTGAGCCGCACCGGCAGCGTTCGTCGGAAAGGACGAGCAGGTCGTTCATGCGGTAACGCGCCATGATCTGTGTCCGGCGGGTGAAATCGGTGATCCACGGGCTCATCAGCCCGCTCTCGCCCGATCGCTGCCATTCGAACTTTACGGCATCCTCGGCGAGATGCAGCGTACCGTGCGGACAACCGACGCCGAACAGCCCTTCGGTCGCCATATAGATCTCGCGCACCTTGGCGCCGGTCGCCGCCTCGATCACCGCGCGGTCCAACGGATCGAGCACCTCGGCACCGCTGAAAATGTGTCGCGCAGTCAACCGCCCGCTTTCGGCGAGTCGGCGCAGCACCTTGGGCGGCGCGACGATCGTATCGGGGACGAAAGCGGCGAGTTCGTCGGCCCAGGCATCGACCCCGAGTCCGAGATCAAAGAAGCGCAAGGCGATCCGTCGCCCGCGCTCGGCCGAACGATAGAGAGTCGAGAAGCCGGGCAGCGCTAGCGCGACGCGATGCCGCCGCCACAGGACATCGGGCAGCGCCTTGGCGAGGATCGTGCCGAGCCAGACGAAACGCTCGGCATCGCTGATGACGTAATAGCCGCGATTGCCACTGGTCCCGGTGCTCTGCCCGATCGGATAATCGCGGACGCGGTCCTTGCCCGCATCGATCGCAGCGCGCACTTCGTCCGCGGTGATGCGAGGGCGATTATACGCGGCGAAATCTGCGGTCAGGATTGTCTTGTCGATCGGCGACAAGTCCTCGAGGCGGGCAATCGTATTTCCCGCAAACGCGTCGACCCGCGGAACGGCCGTCTGCAACCAACTGCCAAGCCTTTTCGCCTGCCACCGGCGCACATCGTCCCGCGTCTTCAGCCGCCCGGCCAGCCACCGCGTGCGCATAAAAGCCAGGACCGCATTAATCACCGCAGACATCAGCTCACTTTAGATACTGGCGCCAACCCGTCCACTAACATGGAGACTGGGTCGCACTGAGGAACCGTCCCCCAGCCGCGATCAGCGGCAGGTCAGGTAGATCGGATTGCCGATCAGCAGCGGATGCCCGCCCGCATCACGGACGTTCACCGCTGCCCAGCCGCAGTTGCGCGCATCGAGGCGGAACGCGATCCGCGCGTCAGCCGACTCAACGCTGCGCCGCTGGACCACCGCGCCATTGACCACCAGCTCGGCTAAGGCGCCGGCGGTGCCTACGACGCGCGCGCGCACGACAATGCCGCGCGCCGACGCGATCTCGCCTCCCATTGCGACACTACGCCCGCGCGCGAAAGCTTCGACTTCGAGCAGCCGCCCGCTTTTGCCCGCCACGTCGATAAAGACATTGCCCGCGACGATTCCGTCGAGAATGCCCGCCTGCGATAGTCGCGCAGCGTGGACGACGGTGGTCGGCCGCCCGACCGGCGCCTTACCGTCGGGCGCGTCGGGATCGTGGCTGTCGCTGCCCGCGACGCCGGTCAGCCGATGGCCTTCGTTTAGCCGCGCGTACCAGAAGCCAATCCCCGCCAGCGGCCCCTCCGCAGTGTTGGCATTGACCGCCTCGATTGCCGCGACGCGCGACCAGTCGGTGTCGGGCCAGACCCAGCCACAGCCCATGCAAGCCTCGCCCGAGGGCAGCGCGGGATGGTTGATCGACAGGATCGCCCCCGCCGCCGCTACGCCATTCTGGAGCGCACGAATGTTAGGGACCGCATCGCTTCCGACGCGGAAGTCGACGAAGCCGCGCGGACCGAAGATATTGGCGTGTCCGCCGAACGTGGTGATCTCGATGCCGGGGATGAGCAGTAGCTTGTCGTAATATGGCTGGAGCGCGCGCAGTTCGCCGAAGTGCGCGGTCGTGTTGTGGTCGGTCACCGCAATGAAATCGAGCCCCGACGCCGCGGCATTTTCGACCGTGCGGAACAGCGGACAGGGCACGCGTTTGCCCGTCTGGCTGGCGCAGCTGCCGTCGCTGTGCGCGTCGTGCATGTGGAGGTCGCCGCGATACCAGCCCGGCGCATCGACGAGCGCCGGTTCGGCGATCGCGGCACTTGCGTCGCGCTGTTCCGACCGATCGAACGCGACGGTGACGCGATACGCCGCCCGGCCGTCTCGCCGCGCGCTAGGGATGCCGAGCATCACGCGCCACTTGCCCGCCGGCAGCGCGCCGGGAAGATATCCGGGCGTCGCGTCGCTCGCACTCACGGTGAACCGGTCGCGCGCGCCGCCGCTCCAACCGCGAAAGCGTTCCGGATCCCACAGCCCGAGATCGACCACGGTCTTGTTCGCCTTGTCGTAGCGCAGCGTCACGGTGATCCGCGTCGTCCCCGCCGGAACGTCGAACGGCAGCGGCTTGTACTGTTCGTGATCGGCGCCGGTGATCGTGCCGGTTAGGACGATCTCCGGCGTCCGCTCCTGCGCTGCCGCCGCGGGAGCCAGCGCGACGAGCAGCGCAGGAGCAAGCCACCGCATCAGAACTTGAAGTCCACCGCGAAGCGGAAGTTGCGCCCGAGGATCGGCCGGCCGATGAACAGCAGGTCGTTGGCCTGCCCGCTGGTCAGCTCGCCGGCGCGCGGATTGCCTTCGGTCAGCCCGATCGTATTGGTGAGGTTGTCGCCATAGGCCCACAGGCTGATCTGGTCGGTCACCCCCAGCCGCACGCTCGCATTGAGCACGGTATAGGCCGGCAGTTCGGAGGTGTTGGCCGCGTCGGCGTAGCGCTTGCTATAGTGCTCGACGTCGAGCTGGGCGCGGAAACGGTTGTCGAACAGATTGACCGCCGGGGTCGCGCGCAACGCCAGCTTGGGGACGCGGAGCAGCTGATTGCCGCTGTAATCACGCGGGATCAGCGTGGTTCCCGACAGCTCGTTATATTTGAGGTTGCGGAAGGTCGGCTCCTGCCACGTCGCGTTGAGCGTGAAGTCGAAGAACGTCGCCGGCCGGATCGTCCCCTCGAACTCGACACCATAGGCACGCGTGTCGGTGTAGACGGTCTGCTGGGTATAGCCGTTGGTTGCCGGATTGAACTGCGTGTTGCCGATCGAATAGGAGTCGAAATCGGTCAGGAACGCCGTCGCATAGAGGCTGACCAGCGGCGAGGCGTATTTCGCGCCCGCCTCCCACATCTCAATCCCCTGGATCACCGGCGTCGCGGTCGCGCTAGTGATGAAGCTGCCGACGCTCGGCATTCGGAACGCCGAGGTGTAGCGCGCGAAGATGCCGGCCTTGTCGGCGAATTGCCAGTCGGCGCCCAAGGTCCAGCCGACCCGGTCGAAATTGCGGCTATAGGGCACGAACACGCCGTTGCCGGTCAGCACCTGGTCGTCGGCCAGGGTCGCGGCGTTACCGAGATTGACCGTGCGGCTGCCTTCCTGCGCGCCGCGCGTCGCGATCTTCTCGAAACGCACCCCGCCGTCGATCCGGAACCCCGGCGCGATCGTCCACTCGTCCGAGGCATAGAGCGCCACCGTGTTCTGCGAACCGTAGCCGTCGGCGAATTCCGAACCGTAGCGCGCCACGCCGCCCTCGGTCAGCGCGCCGACCACCGCGCCGGCGCCGTTCAGCGCGACGAGGTCGAGCAGCCGGGAATTGTTCGACACGTCCTGGATCGTCGAAGCCGAATATCGGCGGAAGGTCTCCTTGATATAGGCGTAATAGACGCCGACCGCGAAATCGTGCGTGCCTGCCAGCTCGAAGCGGTGCGCCACGCGGAAATCGTTGAGCAATTCGCTCTCGTCGACCGTCACCGGGCGCGCGGCGTTGATGAACACGTCGCCATTGCCATTCTGGCCGGCGACGTCGAACGCTTGGCCGTTGTCGACATAGCGCAGCTGGACCGACGCCGCGCCCGGATAGGCAGCGAGGAGCTGAGGACGATAGGTGTTGAGGAGTGCCGTCGCCGTGCTCACCGACGCCGGATACACGCCGTTTCGCACCGTGTTGGAGTCGCGATAACGCAGCTTGTGGCTGAGCTTCCAGCCGTCGCCGATTTCCCAGTCGGTCAGCCAGCTCAGTTGGTCGAGCCGGATGCGGGTGCCCTGGTCCTCGCGGAAATCGACCGGGCCGGTCGCGCTCTTGAGCGTCATCCGGCGCAGTTGCTCGCTCGCCGTCGTTCCGTAATGCGGATCGAAGCCAGGCAGGCCGACAATGTCGCCTTCGCTGTCCTTGGTCAGCGGGATGCCGGTGTAGAAAATCGCATTGTCGGCAAGGTGCTTGTAGCTGAGCGTGGTGTTGCCGGTGCCCCAATCGCCGTGCAGGTCGGCACGGACCTGGCCGCCTTTATTCCCGGTGAAGCCCGGATCGCGCACGCCCTGCTCGTTGCGGTAGAAGCCGCCGACGCCCACACCCCAGCCTTCTGCCACCGGCACGCCGACCCAACCGTCGAAGCGGTAGAGCTCGGCGGTCGGCCCATAGAGCAGCCGCGCGTTGCCCGACACGCGGTCGCCCGGCTTGCGGGTGATGAAGTTGACCACGCCGCCCGGCGCGTTCGAATAGAATACCGACGACGGCCCGCCGCGCACCACTTCGATCCGCTCGATCGATTCGTCGACCCGGAACGCCTGGTCGGCGTTGAGATAGCCGAGCGCCGGATCGTGCTGCACCGGCAGCCCGTCCTCGAGCAGGTTGATCGAACCGAAACCGTCGACCGGGATACCGCGCGCGCGGACGTTGCCGCTGCCTTCGCCGCCCGACGCTTCGACCCAGAAGCCGGGGACCGATTTGAGCGTCTCGGTGACGCTCGACGGTGCGCGGCTGCGCAGCAGGTCATTGTCGATCGTGGTGATCGCATAGCTGGTCTCGGTCTTGGTCCGCTCGCCCGCACCGGCGCGCCCGGTGACGATGACTTCTTCGCCGGTCGCTTCCGCCTCTGTGGGCGCGGGATCGGCGGCGGTCTGGGCGAGCGCATGGGTGCTGCAACTGACGAGCAGCGCCGCGGCGGCGATGCGGATGGAGCGAGCGACTTGCATGATGATTTCCCCGGCAACGAGCACCGCTTTGTGCGGTTCGGGGCGCGCTTAGGATCGACGCGTGACGCTTCGGCGTCGCGGTTGCTGCGCGTCGATGACGGACGCGTTGCAGATTTTCGCGCCTCCCCGAGAGGCCATAGCTTGAGGCTATGCGTCACCCGCGCAACGCTCTGACTGGTTTCCGCGCTCTAGCAACCGGGCCGGCGCCGCGACGCGGCCGCGCCGGTCAGGCGATCTCGGGCAATCGATCGAGATGCTTTTCGAGCGTGATCGGATAGTCGCGAACGCGCACCCCGGTGGCATTGTAAACTGCATTGGCGACGGCCGCGCCGACGCCGCACAGCCCAAGTTCGCCGATCCCCTTCGCCTTCATCGGCGACGCGGTGGCGTCGGCCTCGTCGAGGAAGAAGACCTGCTGGTGCGGGATGTCGGCATGGACCGGGACTTCGTAGCCCGCGAGATCGTGATTGACGAAGAAGCCGAACCTCTTGTCGACCGCGAGCTCTTCCATCAGCGCGCCGCCGACCCCCATCGTCATCGCGCCGATCACCTGGCTGCGTGCCGATTTGGGGTTCAGGATGCGCCCCGCCGCGCAGACCGCGAGCATGCGTCGAACGCGGATCACGCCGGTATAGGCGTCGACCCCGACCTCGGCGAAATGCGCGCCGAAGGTCGATTGCTGGAATTTCTTCCCGAGGTCGCCGAATTCGATCTTGTCCTCGCCCGTGAGCACGCCGTCCTGTGCGACATCGGCGAGCGCCGCCGAACGGTTGCCTGCGCGAACCCGCCCCTCCTCGAACATCGTGGCGGCCGGATCGTAGCCCAGACGCTCGGCGACAGCGTCGCGCAGCTTGAGGCAGGCGGCATAGACGCCGCCAGTCGAATTCGGCGCGCCGAACTGCCCGCCCGAGCCCGCGGATATCGGAAAGCTCGAATCGCCCAGCTTCACTGCAACGCGCTCGATCGGCAGGCCCATCATTTCGGCGGCGGTCTGCGCGATGATCGTGTAGCTGCCGGTGCCGATATCGGTCATGTCGGTCTCGACGGTGACGCTGCCGTCGCGCTCGAGCCGGACGCGCGCGCCCGAGGGCATGTTGATATGGTTGCGGAACGCCGCTGCCATTCCCATGCCCACCAGCCAGCGCCCGTCGCGCACCTGCGCCGGCTTAGGATTGCGCTTCGCCCAACCGAAATGCGCCGCGCCTTCCTCCATGCAGCGGATGAGATTGCGCTCGGAGAAGCGGCGTTCGGGCTTTTCAGGATCGACCTGGGTGTCGTTCTTCGCGCGAAAGGCAATCGGATCCATGCCGAGCTTCTCGGCCATCTCGTCCATCGCGATCTCGAGCGCCATCATCCCGGGCGCCTCGCCGGGCGCGCGCATTGCATTGCCTTCGGGCAAGTCGAGCACTGCCAGCCGCATCGCGATCATCCGGTTGGGGCCGGCATAGAGCAACTTGGTCTGGTTGACCGCGGTCTCCGGGCTGCCCTCAGGCTGGTCGCCCGAGCCGCTCTCGTGCGCGATCGCAGTGATCGTGCCGTCGGAGGTCGCGCCGATGCGGATATGTTGGCGGGTCGCCGGGCGGTGCGTCGTGTTGTTCATGACCAACGGACGTTGGAGCGCGACCTTGACCGGCCGGCCCGCCGCCCGCGCCCCCAATGCCGCCATCAGCGCGTCGGCGCGCAGGAACAGCTTCCCGCCGAACCCGCCGCCGACATAAGGCGACATCAGCCGGATCTTATCCTTGGGCATGCCGAGCGTCTTCGCGAGGTCGCCGCGTCCCCAATCGACCATCTGGTTGGACGTCCAGATACTGAGGGCGTCGCCGTCCCATGCCGCGATCGAAGCGTGCGGCTCCATCATCGCATGGCTCTGATCGGGCGTCGAATAGACGGCGTCGAGCTTGACCGGCGCGGCGGCGAAGGCCTCATCGAACTTGCCGACGCGGTCGATCTTGGGGGCCGAGCTCCCTTCATCGCTCGAGCCGCCGGTAAGGGGTGCGGTCTTGAGCTCCTCGTCGAGATCGAAGTGCCCTTTGGCCCGGGTGTAGTCGACGCGGACGAGGCTGGCGGCGGCGCGCGCCTCTTCGAACGTTTCGGCGACGACGATCGCGACTGCCTGATGGTAGTGATCGACCTCGGGACCGGCCAGCAATTTGGCGGTGTTGAACTTGCCCTTGCCGAGCTTGCCGGCATTGTCGGCGGTGACGATCGCGATCACGCCCGGTGCCGCCTTGGCCTGGGCGAGGTCGATCGATCGGATCCGTCCCCTGGCGATCGCCGCGCCGAGGATATAGCCGTATGCCGCGTTCGCCGGCTCGCGGTGATGCTCGTACGCGTACGGCGCGGTGCCGGTGGTCTTGAGCGGACCATCGATGCGATCGAGCGGCTTGCCGACCACCTTCATCCGGTCGATCGGGTTGGTGCCCGCAGGTGTGTCGAACTTCATGTCGTCCTCGCTTCGCGCATCACCGCCGCCAAGGTCCGTTGGACCAGCGGCACCTTGAAGGCATTGTCCTCGGTCGGCCGCGCCCCGGCGAGCAACTGCCGAGCCACGGCCGGGGCGCCCTGCGGCATCGCCGCCTCTGCCGCCTCGACCCGCCACGGCTTGTGCGCGACACCGCCCAGCGCGACCCGTCCGGTCCCATCCTTATGGATCACCGCCGCGACCGAGACCAAAGCGAACGCATAGGAAGCGCGGTCGCGCACCTTTTCGTACAGGTGCACCCCGCCGAGCGGCTTGGGCAGCGTCACCGAAGTGATCAGCTCGCCGGCCGCGAGCACCGTGTCGATGTGCGGCGTGTCGCCCGGCAAGCGGTGGAACTCCGTGATCGGGATTGCGCGGGTCTCGCCCGCGGCATTGATTGTCTCAACCTGCGCGTCGAGCACGCGCATCGCCACCGCCATGTCGGATGGATGCGTCGCGATGCACGCCTCGCTGCTCCCGACAACCGCGAGCTGGCGACTATACCCGCCGATCGCACCGCAGCCGCTGCCGGGCTTGCGCTTGTTGCAGGGCTGGTTGGTGTCGTAGAAATAGGGGCAACGCGTACGCTGGAGCAGATTGCCTGCCGTCGTCGCCTTGTTGCGCAGCTGGCCCGATGCGCCGGCGAGCAGCGCGCGGCTCAGCACCCCATAATGCTTGCGCACGCGCATATCGGCAGCGAGCTCTGTATTGCGCACCAGCGCGCCGATGCGCAGCCCGCCATCGCTGGTCTTTTCGATCTTGTCGAAGCCGAGGCCGTTGACGTCGATCAGGTGGGTCGGCGTCTCGATCTCGAGTTTCATCAGGTCGAGCAGATTGGTGCCGCCGGCGATGAACCGCGCGCCCTGCAGCGACGCCGCTTTGGTCGCAGCGTCGGCCGCCGATGCTGCACGCTCGTAGGTGAATGCCCTCATGCCTTGGCTCCTGCGACTTCGGCCATCGCCTCGGCAATGTTCGAATAGGCGCCGCAGCGGCAGATGTTGCCGCTCATCCGCTCGCGCATCTCGGCATTGGTGACGCGGGGCTTGTCGGTCAGCTTCGCCGAGACATGGCTCGGCACGCCGCGCTTGATCTCATCGAGCACCGCCACTGCCGAGCAGATCTGCCCCGGCGTGCAATAGCCGCATTGATAGCCGTCATGCTTGACGAACGCCGCCTGCATCGGATGCAGCCGATCGGGCGTGCCGAGGCCCTCGATCGTCGTGATCTTGTCGCCTTCGTGCATCACTGCGAGGCTCAGGCACGAATTGATCCGCACCCCGTCGACTAGCACCGTGCACGCGCCGCACTGGCCGTGATCGCAGCCCTTCTTGGTGCCGGTCAGGTGCAGATGCTCGCGCAGCGCATCGAGCAAGGTGGTGCGCGGATCGAGCGACAATTGCCGGGGCTCGCCATTCACCTCGAAACGGACGGGCATCGGCGCGGGGCCAGGCATGGACGAATTTCCCTCTGCTGCGGTTTCGGGCGTCGCCGCGACCACCGCCGATGCGGCACCGGCGGCGAGCACGCCGCGCCGGGATAGTTCCAACTCAGGAAATCGAGGCATGATCCGCTCCTTCCCGCATATGCGCGGCCGCGCTGGCCAGTTTAACGCAGCTTCCACGGTTTCGGCACCGTGCGAATATTGCATAAAGTCTTGAGCTTCGCTCATCAAACCCGCGCGATCGACGGCGGCACTGCCGCGCGACTGGTGCGTTACCGACCCGAACCGACGCAGTCCCGCGTCCTATGGAGGTGTTATGGCCGACCAAGAAGCAGCGCAGACCAACAGCAAGACCGCTCTCACCGATGCTTTCCGCACACATTTCTCCGGCGACGCGCCGCTGACCGAAAAGGCCAAGAGCTTCGCCAAGGCGCGTCCCTGGACCAGCGCCGCGTTCGTCGGCATCGCCGCGATGGCGCTGCTCAACACTTTCCGCGGCACGCGGGGCTGATATGGGCGCAGGCCTGCGCTATCCGCGGTAGCGCAGGCCTTCGACGATTAGCGAGAAAGCCGGAGTCGGCTGCCGCCGGCTCGGATAATAGAGATGATAGCCCGGGAAGGGCGGCGACCATTCGGTCAGCACCGCCTGGAGCGCCCCGCTGTCGAGATGGCGTTGGACCAAAGACTGCGGCAGGTAGCCGATCCCGAACCCGTCGATCGCAGCCTGCATCACCGGGAAGACCGAAGAGAAGGTCAATTGGCCGTCGACACGCACGCGCCGCTCGCGTCCGTCCTGCTCGAATTCCCAGGCATAGAGCCCGCCGTAAGTCGGCAGCCGCAAATTGATGCAGGCATGGCCAGTGAGCTCCTCGAGCGTCTGCGGCCGCCCGCGCGCGGCGAAATAAGCGGGTGACGCCACCGCCAGCATGCGTGCGTCGGGGCCGATCGGCACTGCGATCATGTCCTTCGCGATGATCTCGCCGAAACGCACGCCCGCATCGAAACGCTCTGCGACGATGTCGGTCAGCGTATAATCGGTGACAATCTCGACCTGGATATCCGGATAGTCGCGCAGCACAGGCCTGAGCGCGGGCCACAACACCATCCGCATCGAATGCTCGTCGGCGCTGATTCGCACCTTGCCGCCGGGCTTGTCACGTAGCGCGCTCAGCTCGGCGACCTCGGCCTCGATCTCGTCGAAGCGCGGCCCCAGCGACAGCAGCAATTTCTCGCCCGCCTCGGTCGGCGTTACGCTGCGCGTGGTGCGGTTGAGCAGCCGCAGCCCGAGCCGCTCCTCAAGCGCACGCATGCTGTGGCTGAGCGCCGAAGGCGTCACGCCCAGTTGCGCCGCGGCGCGCGTGAAGCTGCGCTCGCGCGCGACCACCAGGAAGGCCGATAGCTCGGCCAGCTGCTGCCGGTTCATTGATGAATCCCGTTCACGACCACATGGAGACCATAGGCGCTAATCGACGGTGTCGGCCATGGCTATCTGTGCAGCCTGGCAGCCACGAAAGTGCAGGCAATGAAGATACTACGCAGCGGATCGCAGCCCTCGCAACAGGGGCCGGCGGACTGGTTCACCGGCGACGTCCGCATCGACCCGCTCAACGCTGCCCCCGCCCCGGCCCGGGTCGGCGTGGCGAGCGTGACCTTCGAGCCCGGCGCCCGCACCGCATGGCACACGCACCCGCTGGGGCAGACGCTCGTCGTCACCGCGGGCATGGGCTGGACGCAGTGCGAAGGCGAGTCGATCGTCGAGATCCGCGCTGGCGACGTCCTCTGGTGTCCGCCCGGCCACCGGCACTGGCACGGCGCCTCGCCGACCACGGCAATGACGCACATCGCGATCCAGGAGAGCCTGGACGGCAAGATGGTCGAGTGGATGGAACATGTCACCGACGAGCAATATCTCGCCGGTGCGGCACAGGAGCAATGACGATGCAGACGCGTATTCTAGGCAAGGGTCTCGAAGTCTCGGCGATCGGCTTCGGCTGCATGGGGCTCGACTTCGGCTATGCGACCAAGGTCAGCAAGGCGGATGGGGTCGCGCTGATCCGCCAGGCGGTCGAGCGCGGCGTTACCTTCTTCGACACTGCCGAGGTCTATGGCCCCTTCACCAATGAGGAAATGGTCGGCGAGGCGCTGCGCCCGATGCGCGACCAGGTGGTGATCGCGACCAAGTTCGGGTTCAACATCGTCGACGGCAAGCAGCAGGGCCTCAACAGCCGGCCCGACAATATTCGCGCGGTAGCGGACGCATCGCTGCAGCGGCTCGGGGTCGAGCAGATCGACTTGTTCTATCAACACCGCGTCGATCCCGACGTGCCGATCGAGGAGGTCGCGGGCGCAGTGAAGGAGCTTATCGCCGCGGGCAAGGTCAAGCATTTCGGCCTGTCCGAGCCGGGCGCCGCGACGGTGCGCAAGGCGCATGCGGTGCAGCCGGTGACCACGCTCCAGAACGAATATTCGCTGTGGACGCGCGGGCCCGAGACCAACGGCATCCTCGATGCGTGCGAGGAACTCGGGATCGGGCTGGTGCCGTACAGTCCGCTCGGCAAGGGCTTCCTTACGGGCGCGATGGGCAAGGACACCAAGCTCGGCGAGGGCGATTTCCGCGCGCTGCTGCCGCGCTTCACCCCCGAGGCGATGGAGAAGAACCAGGCGCTGATCGACCTGCTCAAGCGCATCGCCGACGCCAAGCAGGCTACCCCGGCGCAGATCGCGCTCGGCTGGCTGCTCGCGCAGAGGCCGTGGATCGTGCCGATCCCCGGCACCACCAAGCTCCACCGGCTCGAGGAGAATATCGCCGCGGCGCAGGTCGAGCTCACCCCGGCCGACCTGGCGGAGATCCGCGAGGCGCTGACCCATATCGACGTCGAGGGCGAGCGCTACCCGCCGCAACTGCTCGCCACCACCGGACGCTGAACTCACCAGAAGGAAGATTGATGACTGTTATCGCCTATGGCGCCTATGCCGCCGACAAGCCGCTCGAAGCGATCGAGATCGAGCGCCGCGCCCCCGGTGCGCACGACGTCCAGATCGACATCGCCTTCTGCGGCGTCTGCCACTCCGACCTCCACCAGGTCCGCTCGGAATGGGGCGGCACGATCTATCCGTGCGTCCCCGGCCACGAGATCGTCGGCAAGGTCAGCGCGGTCGGCGACGCAGTGACCAAGTTCGCGGTCGGCGACCTGGTCGGGGTCGGCTGCATGGTCGACAGCTGCCAGCATTGCGCCTCGTGCGGCGAGGGCCTCGAGCAATATTGCGAGAACGGCTTTACCGGCACCTACAACGCGCCGACCCCGGACGCGCCAGGCCACACGCTCGGCGGCTATTCGCAGCAGATCGTCGTCAGCGACAAGTTCGTGCTCAAGATCGGCCATGACGAGGCGCAGCTTGCCGCGGTCGCACCCCTGCTCTGCGCCGGGATCACGACCTGGTCGCCGCTGCGCCACTGGAATGTCGGCCCGGGCAAGAAGGTCGGCGTGGTCGGGATCGGCGGGCTCGGCCATATGGGCGTCAAGCTCGCGCATGCGCTGGGCGCGCATGTCGTCGCCTTCACCACCTCGGAGAGCAAGCGCGCGGATGCGCGCGCGCTTGGCGCCGACGAGGTCGTGGTGTCGCGCAACCCGGACGAGATGGCGACGCATGCCAACAGCTTCGACTTCATCCTCGACACCGTCGCCGCGAGCCACAATCTCGACGCGTTCACGGCCTTGCTAAAGCGCGACGGCACGCTGACCCTGGTCGGCGTTCCCGAGCATGCGCATCCGACCCCGGACGTGTCGGCGCTGATCTTCCGTCGTCGCGCGATCGCCGGCTCGCTGATCGGCGGAATCGCCGAGACGCAGGAGATGCTCGATTTCTGCGCCGAGCACGGCATCGTCTCGGAGATCGAGATGATCCGCGCCCAGCAGATCGACGAAGCCTATGAGCGGATGCTGCGCAGCGACGTGAAGTACCGCTTCGTCATCGACATCGCGTCGATGGCCGGCTGAGGTGGAGGCGCTGCCGACGTATCTCGCGTCGGCGGCGCTACCGCCATCTCAAAGCGGAACGAACCCCGCATCGGTCAGGCGGAGCTTGCGCAGGTCGACTCCCATCTCGCTGCGAAATCGCGCGACCGCGGCGTCGCCCAGCCGGCGCATCGTGTCGCGATCGCCGCGCTGCATCGCGTCGACATAGACGGCGTGCTGGATCAGGAAGTTGAGGATGAATATCTCCGACATTTCCTGGCGCTGCCCTTCGCTCTGCCCGGCCAGCCTCGGGTTGGCGCCAAGAATCCCCTCGACCTGTCGCCGCACCGCCAGCGCCTGGCTGCGATTATTGTCGGCGCCATTCGCCATCGCCCAGTTGAGCACCCAATAGCCGGTCAGCGAATCCGCGAGATCGTCGGTGTGCAGGCCGTCGCTCGCGACGATCTTCGACCAGCTCTGCACCGGGTTGCCGCGCTCCAGCGCCGCGCCGAGCTTGCCGGCGTCGGCGGCACCTATGGTGGTTCCCATCCACCCGATGAACTGTTTGCGGACTCGAAGGCTGACATCCGGCGACGGGCGATAGCGCGTGGTCGGCACGGGCGCGGACGGCCGGGCCGCGGGCTTGCTCGCCGGGCGGCGCGGGCTGGCCGGCGTACCGATCGCCGCATCGATCCGCTGGCGGTTGAGGATGTCCGAGAGGACATAGTTTTGCGGGAGGACGGTCGGCATGTCCTGCGCGGCGACCGGAGTCGCGAGCAAGCCGAGACCAAGCAACAGGGCGAATCTCGACACGCATTCCTCCGCGATCTTGCGCTCGATCGAGGCATAGCCTGCCGTCACGACGCGCGTAGAGCCGGACGCCTCACCTCATCGCAACGATCCCTCGCCTGACCCGAAACGCGCCCGACCAGTCGCCGGCAGCCTTCCGCATTACCCTCACCGCGATGCCGGTCGCATGGCCGTCAGACGTTCGCTCGGATCTCCGTCTGATCGCTTGCAAAGTCCGCTGCGTGATGCGCTACTAAGGCCGTCTTTAGGAGAGCAAGCGGTTGCCGACAGAATTTATCGTGCGCGAGTCGTGCGGCGAATGAGCGACGCCGATCCCGCCGAGCCAGCGCGCGAGCGCGCCGGCAGCCAGACTTTGCTGCGCGGGCTCGACATCCTCGAGCAATTGAGCGGCGAGCCGCTGCGCATCGCGGAGGTGTCCGACCGGCTCGCATTGACCTTCCCGACCACGCAGCGGCTGGCCTATGCGCTGATCGACCGCGGCTTTCTCAAGAAGCTTCCCAAGGGTCAGCTCGCGCTTGGCCCCAAGCTGGTCCAGCTGGGCTTTGTCGCGCGCGAGCAGATCGACATGCTCGACCTCGCCCGCGCCGGTGCCGACGCCTTGTGCGAGGCGATCGGGCTGTGCGTGTTCATCGGCGCGCGCGACGGCGATATGGCGCTCCACCTCCACCGCGCGATGGGCCGCCAGCGTATCGAGGTCTCGACCAAGCCGGGGACGCGGCGCGCGCTCGCCGATACCGGGCTCGGCAAGGCACTCATGTTCGACGACACGCCCGCGGCCTGGGCGCGGCTGTTCATGCTCGCGCGGCCGGAGCAGGATGACGGCGCCGCGGCGATCGACGAGATGCGGCAGCATGTCGCGGCCGGCGTGGTGCTCCATCACAGCACCAGCGACGACACGATCCGCTCGGTCGCCGCGCCCGTCCGCGACGCCAGTGGCGCGATCGTTGCGGCGCTGAGCGTGGCGAGCCCGGTCCAGTATCTCGACGAGCAGCGGATGCGCGAGATCGCGCCACAGATGATTCAAACCGTGCGCGAGATCAGCATCGGCCTGGGCTGGCGCGGCGAGGATCCGCCCGAAGCGTGAGATGCGGTGCTCCCGCGGATGCAGGAGCATGAGCGTATCAGGGCTTGCGCGGCGGCTTGTTACCAGCACCGGGCCCCGGCCCGCGCTTGGGGCCTTGACCGCCACCACGCGGCGGCCGACGCTCGCCCCCCGCGCCACTGCGCGGACGATGCACAGGCGCAGTTGGTGGCGCGCGGCGTACCTCGGCCGCCCCCTGCGGCGCGACCGAATAGCCTTCCTTGAGCAGCCGCGTGAACGCCGAGCGCACATTGGTGGCGATCGCCCCCTGCACTTCCTTGGGCAGATCGCTGAAGGTCGTGTTCGGATGAATGCTGTTGAGCTCGCGCAGCAACGGATTGGGAAGCCCGTTCGACGCGTCCTTCAACGCCACGATCGAATCGAGGACGGTGGAGAACAGGATCTCCTGCATCAGGTCGGTAGCCGATTTCGCCATAATGGTGCCTCAACGCCCGTCCGCGGCCGCGGTGTCAAGCGATGACATGTTTCGCCAATGTGACGCGCGCGCGACTAGACCGTCTCCAGCTCGGTGAATTGAACCGCCATCACCTCGCGCAGTGTCAGTTCGTCGCCGTCGCGCACGCCGCGCACCAGCCGCTGCGCGCCCGGCTCGCCGAGCGGCAGGACGATCCGCCCACCCTCGGGCTTGAGTTGCGCGACCAGCGCCTCGGGCAGGGTCTTCGCCGCGGCAGAGACCAGGATCGCATCGAACGGCGCGACCTCCGCCCAGCCGCGCGAGCCGTCGCCGATGCGGATCGCGATATTTTCGTGCCCGAGCTCGACCAGTTGCGCATCCGCGATCGCCGCGAACTCCTCGACCACCTCGACACTCCACACGCGGGCGGCGAGCCGGGCGAGGATCGCAGTCTGGTAGCCTAGCCCGGTTCCCACCTCGAGCACGCTGTCACCCGGCTCGAGGTCGAGCAATTCGGTCATCAGCGCCGCCACGAACGGCTGCGAGATCGTCTTGTCGAAACCGATCGGCAGCGGGCTGTCCTGATAAGCGAGTGTCCTGAACTGGGTGGGGACGAACAAGTGACGCGGCACCGCGAGAAACGCATCGCGGACGGGCGCGCTCGGCGCCGGACGGCCGATCTCGTCGCGCAACAGGTCGAATTCGATGTCGATGACTTCGACCATGTGGCGGCGAAGAATGGCGAGATGGGCGTCGGTAAGCGGCCGCATGAAGTTTGTCCTGAAGGTCCCGCCCACGAGAACGCATGATCCCGGTTACCGCAACATCAATTCGCCAACCGGCGCTCGCGAATGCCATGTCAATTCCTACCGATAGGTACGAATCTGCTTGCAACCGCCGTCAGCGGCGCTACTTGCTGCAGTGCAGAAAGGGGACCTTTGTGAGGCTCGCAGTCGCGTTTTTAGGATTGTCGTTGCTTGCCGGATGCGGCGGAGAAAAGGCACCGCCTGCTCCGCCTCCGCCCCAAGTGACCGTTGCGACTCCGGTGCAGCGCGAGGTCGAGGATTGGGACGATTACACCGGCCGCTTCGTCGCGCCGCAGGATGTCGAGATTCGTCCGCGCGTAAACGGCGTGGTGACCGCGATCCACTTCCGCGACGGTCAGGACGTGCGCCAGGGTGCACCGCTCTTCACGATCGACCCCCGCCCCTATCGCGCCGCGCTGGCCCAGGCCCAGGCCCAGGCGACCCGCGCCAGCGCCGCGCTGTCGAACGCGCGCCAGGTCACTGCACGCAGCCGCAAGCTCGCCTCCGCCCAGGCAGTGAGCACCGAGGAGCTGGAGGCGAACATCGCCGCCGAGCGCACCGCCGCCGCCGATCTCGCCGCTGCGCGCGCCGCGATCGACAACGCCCAGCTCAACCTCAGCTTCACCACCGTCCGTGCGCCGTTCGGCGGTCGCATGTCGGACCGCAAGGTCAGCATCGGCGACTCGGTCGCCGACGGCCAGACCGTCCTTACCCGCATCGTCTCGCTCGACCCGATCTGGTTCGAGTTCGAAGGCGCCGAGAGCTTCTACCTCAAGAATCTCCGCCAGGATCAGCGCGGCGAGCGCGGCTCGTCGAGGACGACCGCCAATCCGGTTCAGATCCAGCTCGCCGACGAAGCCGAATATCGCTGGCTCGGCCGGATGGAGTTCCTCGACAACGCCGTCGATCCGCAATCGGGGACGATCCGCGCCCACGCCGTGGTCCAGAACCCAAATCGCTTCCTCACCCCCGGCATGTTTGGCCGCGCCCGGCTCCTCGGCTCGGGCACCTACAAGGCGATGCTGATCCCCGACGAAGCCGTCGTCACCGATCAGACCCGCCGCCTCGTCTATGTCGTCGGTGCTGACAACAAGGCGCAGCCGCGCCCGGTCGAGGTCGGCGCGACGGTCGAAGGGCTGCGCATCGTCCGCGACGGGCTAGCGCCGACCGACCGTGTGGTCATCACCGGCATCGGCCGTCTCCAGCCGGGCGCGGTGGTCTCACCGGTCAAGGGCGTGATCAAGGCCGACAAGACCAAGCAGGCCGCGCCGACTGCGCCGACGCAGGAGCCGGCCTCGGGCCAGGCGACTGTCCGCTAAGGACCGCTTCGATGAAATTCCCTCATTTCTTCATCGACCGGCCGATCTTCGCGGCGGTGCTGTCGATCCTGATCGTGATCGTCGGCGCCATCGCCTATCCGTCGCTTCCGATCGCGCAATATCCGAGCATCGCGCCGCCGACGGTGGTGGTCACCGCCACCTATCCGGGTGCGAGCGCCGAGACGCTTGCCGAGACCGTCGCCGCGCCGATCGAACAGGCGATCAACGGCGTCGAGAACATGATCTACATGACCTCGTCGTCGACCGGCAACGGCCAGACGCAGATCACGATCGCGTTCAAGCAAGGCACCGATGTCGACCAGGCGCAGGTGCTGGTGCAGAACAAGGTCTCCCAGGCCGAGCCGCGCCTGCCCGAGGACGTCCGCCGCCTCGGCATCACGGTGAACAAGAACTCGCCCGACTTCCTGATGGTCGTGTTCTTCACCTCGCCCGACAACAGCCTCGAGATTCCCTACATCTCGAACTACGTCACCCTGCAGGTCCTAGACCGCATCGCCCGCGTGCCCGGCGTCGGCCAGGCACAGGCGTTCGGTGGCCGCGACTACAATATGCGCGTGTGGATCGATCCCGGTCTCGCCGCCGCGCGCGACATGACCGTCGACGAAGTCGTCACGGCGATCCGCGGCCAGAACCTCCAGGTTGCCGCCGGCGCGGTCGGCCAGCCGCCCTACGGCAAGGCGAGCCCCGCTTTCGAGCTCGGCGTCCAGGCCAAGGGCCGCCTCAGCACCCCCGAGGAGTTCGGCAAGGTGGTCGTCAAGCGCGACACCGAGGGCCGGCTGACCTATTTGCGCGACGTTGCGCGGATCGAGCTCGGTGCGCAGGACTACAGCTTCAACGGCTATCTCGGCGGCAAGCGCGCGGTCGGCATGGGCATCTTCCAGATGCCGGGGTCGAACGCGCTCGCCACCGCCGACGCGGTCAAGAAGGAGCTCGCCACCCTCTCGCAGAGCTTCCCCGCGGGAATGAAATATTCGATCGACTACAACCCGACCGAATATATCTCCGAGTCGATCAGCGCGGTCGAGCACACGCTAGTCGAGGCACTCATCCTCGTCGTGCTGGTGGTGCTGATCTTCCTGCAGAGCTGGCGCACCGCGCTGATCCCGATCATCGCGATTCCCGTGTCGCTGGTCGGCGCGTTCGCGGTGCTGCTCGCCGCGGGCTATTCGCTCAACACGCTGTCGCTGTTCGGGCTCGTGCTCGCGATCGGCATCGTCGTCGACGACGCGATCGTCGTCGTCGAGAATGTCGAGCGATTGATGGAAGAGGAAGACATCGGCCCGCGCGAAGCAGCGCACAAGACGATGGATGAAGTGTCGGGCGCGATCGTCGCGATCTCGCTCGTCCTCGTCGGTGTGTTCGTGCCGACGATGTTCATCCCGGGCATTTCGGGCGCCTTCTACCAGCAGTTCGCGATCACCATCGCCTCGGCGACGGTGATCTCGGCCTTCGTTTCTCTCACGCTCTCTCCGGCGCTTTGCGCGATCGTGCTCAAGAAGCCGGAGCACGGCGATGCCGCCCCGACGGGCTGGCGCAGCATCCCGTACCGTGCCGGCCGCAAGTTCAACGCCGGCTTCAACTGGCTCTCGCACAAGTACAGCCGTCTCACTGCCCGGCTGGTGCGGATGCTGGTGATCGTCGGCGCGATCTACCTCGTGCTGATCGTCGTCGTCGGCTGGCGCTTCACCGCGACCCCGAGCGGGTTCATCCCGCCGCAGGACCAGGGCTATCTGATCGGCGTCGTCTCGCTGCCGCCGGGCTCGTCGCTCCAGCGTACCGACGAGGTGGTTCGCCAAGGCATCGCGGCGTCGATGAAGCTCGATGGGGTGCAGACCTCGATCGGCTTCGCCGGCCTCGACGGGGCCAGCTTCTCGACCGCGCCGAATGCGGGCGTGATCTTCTTCGCGCTCAAGCCGCATGCCGATCGTAAGCAGAGCGCCGACGAGATTCAGCAGGCGCTCTATCCGGCGCTCGGCGGGATCAAGGGCGGCGACATCATGGTCATCGCCCCGCCCCCGGTTCCCGGCATCGGCACCGGCGGCGGCTTCAAGATGATGATCCAGGACCGTAGCGGCCAAGGCTATCAGGCACTCGCCCAGGCATCGATGGCGATGATGATGGGCGCCAACCAGGCCGAGGGCGTCGCCGGCGCCTTCTCGCTGTTCAACGTCGGCACTCCGCGCCTCACCGCCGAGGTCGACCGCGACCGCGCCGAGCGGATGGGCGTGCCGGTTTCGAACATCTATTCGACGCTCGGCTCCTATCTCGGCTCGGCCTATGTCAACGACTTCAACTATCTCGGCCGCACCTTCCGCGTCACTGCGCAGGCGGACGCCGCGTACCGCGACGACGCCTCCGACATCCAGTTGCTCAAGACCCGCTCGGCCTCGGGCAAGATGGTGCCGATGAGCGCGGTGATGGCGCTCAAGAACGATGCCGGACCGTATCGCGTGGTGCGCTACAACCTCTATCCCGCTGCCGAGCTGATGGGCGACACCAAGCCGGGCTATTCGACCGGCCAGTCGCTCGACTCGATGGAGGCGCTCGCCGCCAAGACCCTGCCCAAGGGCATGGGCTTCGAATGGACCGAACTCGCCTTCGAACAGCGCCAGGCCGGCAATACCGGCGTGATCGCCTTCGGGCTCGCGGTGGTGTTCGTCTTCCTGCTGCTCGCCGCGCTCTACGAGAGCCTGGTGCTGCCGCTCGCGGTGATCCTGATCGTGCCGATGTGCCTGCTTGCGGCAATCCTCGGCGTCAACGCGATGGGAATGGACAACAACATCCTGACGCAGATCGGCCTCGT
Source organism: Sphingomonas sp. FW306-1B-B10E (assembly GCF_058782005.1). Lineage (NCBI taxonomy): Bacteria > Pseudomonadati > Pseudomonadota > Alphaproteobacteria > Sphingomonadales > Sphingomonadaceae > Sphingomonas > Sphingomonas sp. FW306-1B-B10E. Next base: position 45,385 of record NZ_JBYSXG010000008.1, on the reverse strand, counting down.
CGTGCTCATCGGCCTGGCGGCGAAGAACGCGATTCTGATCGTCGAGTTCGCGCGGCAGGGCGAGGAAGAGCAAGGCCTCGAGCCACGCGCCGCGGCCGAACAGGCCGCGCACCAGCGCATGCGCCCGATCATCATGACCTCGATCGCGTTCATTCTCGGCGTGCTGCCGCTGGTGATCGCGACCGGCGCGGCGGCCGAGCTTCGCCAGGCGCTTGGCGTCGCGGTGTTCTTCGGGATGATCGGCGTGACCTTCTTCGGCCTGCTGTTCACCCCGGCATTCTACGTCATGGTCCGCAAGCTCGCGAGCTGGGCCGAGCACCAGCGCGCCCGCTTCTCGCACAAGAAGCCGGACGCCCCCCATGCACCCGAAGCGGAGGCTTCGGCATGAAGCGCCTGACGATTCTCGCCGCCGGCCTGCTCTCGGCCTGCGCGGTCGGTCCGAACTATGAGCGCCCCGAGACCCCGCAAACTGCGGCGGGGACGTTCGTCGATCCGGGCGTCACCAAGGTCTCGACCGGGCCGGTCGAAGGCGAATGGTGGCACCTGTTCCGCGATCCGGCGCTCGACCGCCTCGTCGTTGACGCGCTCGCGCACAACACCGACATCCGCGTCGCCGCGGCCAACCTCCGCCGCGTCCGGGCCTTGCTGTCGGAGGCGCGCAATCAGCGGCTGCCGACCACCGATCTCAGCGCGCAGTACACGCGGCAGCGTCAGGGCGGGAATGCGACCAACTTCCCCGGCGTGCAGAGCCAGGAGTTCGATTTCTTCCAGGTCGGGCTCGACGCCGGCTACCAGGTCGATCTGTTCGGTGGTGTCTCGCGCTCGATCGAAGCGGCGCGCGGCGACGTCGCCGCGGCGCAGGCGGCACTCGACGCGGCGCGCATCGCGATCGCTGCCGAGACCGCGCGCACCTATGCCCAGGCCTGCGGCTTCGCGGCGCAAGCCGCGGTCGCGCGTGAGACCGTCCAGCTCCAGGAGCAGACGCTCGGCCTGACCCGCCGCCTGCTCGAGGCCGGCCGCGGCACCCAGCGCGACGTCGACCAGACCTTGGTGCTCGCCGAGAATGCCCGGTCGCAGGTTCCGCAGTTCGAGGCCGAGCGCCGCGCCGCGCTCTATGCGCTCGCCACACTTACCGGCCGGCCGCCCGCCGAGGTCGATGCCGCCGCGGCGCAGTGCGCGGTGCCGCCCCAGGTCAGCGGGCTGATCCCGGTCGGCGACGGCGCCGCATTGCTCGCGCGTCGTCCCGACGTCCGTCAGGCCGAGCGCACGCTCGCGGCCGATACTGCGCGGGTCGGTGTGGCGACCGCTGCGCTCTACCCATCGATCCGGCTGCTCGGTTCGGTCTCGCTCGGCGCGCAGGATATCGGCGATCTCGCCAAGTCCGATTCGTTCAGCTTCTCGCTCGGGCCGCTGATCAGCTGGAGCTTCCCCAATATGGGCGCCGCGCGCAGCCGGTTGCGCCAGGCCGAGGCGACCGCCGAGGGCTCGCTCGCGACCTTCGACGGCACCGTGCTGACCGCGCTGCGCGAAGTCGAGCAGGCCCTCGCCCGCTATTCGGGCGAGATCGAGCGCAACATCGCGCTGCGCCGTGCCGAGGCCGCCGCGAGCAACGCCGCGCGGATCGCCGGGCTGCGCTTCTCCGCCGGCCGCGATACGCTGCTCCAGCGCATCGACGCCGAACGCGACCGCGCTACCGCGCGCGCTCAGCTCGCCCAGTCGAACGCCACGCTCGCCGAGACGCAGGTTGCCCTGTTCAACGCGCTTGGCGGCGGCTGGGAAAATGCGCCCAAGCCCGAGCGGCGGGAGCCGGCGGCCAATTGAGCACGATTGCCTAAAGCGTCGCGCCGAGTCATGCTGACGCCTTCCTAATAAGGGGGACAGGTGATGATCGTCTTGTTGTTCGCCATGTCGCAGGCGGCCTCGCCTGTCGCACAGCCGCCGCGACTGATCGATCCGCAGCCGTTGATCACCTATGACGACTATCCCGAAGACGCGATCCGGCGTGGCGAAGCCGGGGTGGTCTCGGTGCTGCTCAAGGTATCTAGCGAAGGCGCGGTGACGCAGTGCGACATCACCGAGTCGAGCCTGTCGTCAATGCTCGACGAACGGACCTGCGCGCTGGTTACCCGCCGTGCACATTTCGCGCCAGCCACCGACGCTTCCGGTCGCAGCGTCGCCGGCCAATATCGCCTTTCGGCTCCATGGGGGCTGGAAAAGGCGCCGCGCACGACGATCGACGCGGTGCTCGAGGTCGCGGCGCTGCCGAGCGGCTATGATCACCCGGCCCAGGTTCAGCTCGTCTATCCTCGCGCCGGCGCGCCCGCGGAATGCGCAGTGCTGAAATCGAGCGGCAGCACCGTCGCCGATCGCACCGCATGCGACTACGCCACGCGCACGTTTCGGGCAGAAGCCCCCAGGAACCGCGCGACTTCGGTTCCCGCAGCCGCGGTGCGCTATTTCAATGCCAGTTTCGCGGTCAAGCGGATGGCATCGCGCTGAACGGCCGGTGCATCACGGGCGCCGCACCGTGATCGCCGATCCTTCATAGACGAAGCTTTGCGGCGATTCGGCAAAGTCGGGCACCACGGCGCGGCTCGGCGTGTAGAAGCGTACCGAGATTGCGCGCTTCTTCGCCATGCCCGTAAAGCCGCCCTCGCGCGCGCCGATCGTCAGCGTGCCCGCGCTTTCGTCCCATTTCACCGGCACGCGCGCGAACTTGCCCAGCTTATAAGCGGGGCTGACCCCGTCATCCTCATAGAGCGAAAAGGCCCCGTCGGCACCCGTGAACACCTGGAGCACGATCGGCCCGTCGGGCTGCTCGCCGACATGGTTGATCGCGGCGCCGGTCGGCACGATCGATCCGGCGCGGACGAACAGCGGCATGCGCTCGCGCGGCGCGGCGGCCTGGATCGTCTGGCCGCCTTTGTGAAAGGCGCCGGTGGCGAAGTCGTACCAGCCGCTAGCCGCGGGCAGATATACCGCGCGCGACTGTGCCCCGAACTCCGTCACCGGCGCGACGAGGAACGCCGGCCCGAACATGTACTGGTCATCGACGTTCCACGCCTTGCGATCGGCTTCGAAGTCCATCACCAGCCCGCGCATCATGGTGCCGTCCTTGTGCCAGGTGTCGGCGGCGATCGTGTAGATATAGGGCATCAGCCGGTAGCGCAGGCGGTCGTACCAGACCATCGCGTCGTACATCGCCGGATCGCCCACCGCGATCTCGAATATCTCGCGCTTGGGCGTCTCGCCATGGCTTCGGAACAGCGGCGAGAAGGCGCCGAACTGGAACCAGCGCAGGTTGAGTTCGCGCCATTCCGCGACATGCGCCGGGTCCTGCCGGGTATAGCGGTCCTCGAGCGCGAACCCGCCGATATCGTGCGTCCAATTGGGCACCCCCGACATCGACAAATTGACCCCCGCCGAGATCTGGTCGCGCAGATCGTCCCAGCGCGACGCGACGTCGCCCGACCACAGAGCCGAGCTGGTCCGCTGGATGCCCCCGAACCCCGAGCGGGTGAGGATGAACGGGCGCTTGTCCGGCAAGGCCGCACGCAACCCATCGGCGACACCCTCGGCATGGACGAGCGGAAAGCTGTTGAACAGCGACGCAGCGGGCCCCGCCGCAGTCGGCCCCATCCGCTCGATGCGCTGCTCGATCGACAGGTTCGAATGGATGTCGGGCTCGGTGGCGTCCATCCACCAGGCGTCGAACCCCTTGTCGACAAGCCCTTCCTTCATCTGGCGGAAATAGATTTCGCGCGCTTCGGGCGAATAGGGATCGTAATCGGTATTCTCATAGCCCTTGCCGACCCAGTCTTTCTCCTTGGCCTTGAGGTTGCCGAGATAGAGATGCCCCTTGGCCATCAATTCCTGGGCGTTCTTGGTGTTGGGATAGAATTTGGGCCAGACCGAGATCATCACCTGCCCACCCAGCGCATGGACCTCGTCCACCATCCCGACCGGATCGGGGAAGCGCTTGGCGTCGAAGCAATGGCAGCCCCATTGATCCTCGGGCCAATAAAACCAGTCCTCGACGATGTTATCGAGCGGAACGCCGCGCTTGCGATATTCGCGCACCACCGACAGCAATTGCGCCTGCGTTTCGTAGCGCTGGCGGCTCTGCCAGAAGCCATAGGCCCAGGCCGGCATCATCTCGGCCTTGCCGGTGAGTTCGCGATAGCCGGCGATCACTTCGTCCATGCTGCGTCCGCCGACATAATAATAGTCGATCGCGCGGCCGACATCGGAAGAGAGCCATAGCGAGTGCCGGTCCGGCGCAGGCAGCGGGTCCGAATGGAACAGCGCGAGATAGCCCGCATTGGGCTCCCATTCGACGCGCAGGTCGACGGCCTTGCCCGCAGTCATGCCCAGCTCGAAATTGTGGAACCATGGGTTCCAATTCTGCCGCCAGCGCGACAGCACTTCCTTGCCGTCGGCGAAAACGCGGACATAGCTCGAGGAGTAGAGTCGGAACTTGTGTACGCCGGTCTTGTCCGGTGAGATGCTTCCGCTCCACACCACGCGCTGCTTGCCGACGACGACGCCCGCAGTGTTCTGTCCGCTCTCGGGCGAGGCGACGGTCTGTGCCTTGGCCATCTCCGGCCAGTTTTTCTGATCCTTGATGAACTGATAGTCGATGAACGGTTCTTGCCGCGTCACCGCCAGCTTCTCGCCGAGGAAATAATCGGCCCTCCAGCCCGGCTTGCCGCCGCTCGTCACCTTCAGCCCCTGCCCGACATGCGTATAGGGCGTCGGATTGCCGAAGCGCGTGATCGAATTGTTGTCCCAGAGCAGCCCGTAATTGCGCGTCGACATCACGAACGGGATCGCGATGTCCATATTGTGCTGCGCGAGTTCGACGTCCTCGCCATTGTAGTTTATCTGCCGGTTCTGGTGCTGGCCGAGGCCGTAAAAGCCTTCGTCGGTGCCGCGGTTGAACTGTTGCTCGGTGGCGAGGAAGGGCTTGCCGTCGGCGCTGGTCGTGACGAAGCGCCGACGCGCTTCGTCGAGCACCAATTTGCCTGCGGCGTCGCGGAACTGCACGTGTCCGTCGGACAGGCGGATCTCGGCAGTCGCCTTGGGCAGCTTGAGCGTCACCAGCCCCTTCGCCTGGATGACGATCGGGTCGCCGGCGGCGTCGGCGATGACCATAAGGCTTTTGGGCAAAGCGATATCGCCGGCCGGTACCGCGGTCACCCTGAAGCTGGCATCGCCATAAGCGAGCACGCGGATGCGCTTTGCGGCGCCCTGATCGGGGGTAATCAGGACCCCGTGCGGTACGCGTTCGACTTCGGACGCGAGCGCCGTGCCCGACATCAGCATTACGGCGAGTGCCGCACCCCGCAAAAGCCTCAAGCCCCATCTCCCGCTTTTCATCAATGCTATCCGCTTTCATGCCGCTGTCCAGACGGCGTTCGCGATCAAAGCTTGCTGCAACGCGGCGATCCGCAGAATCCCGGCATTGATGCGTTAACCTAGCCCCGCTAACCATGGCCTCGGGGATTCAAGCGGGGTGGGTTTGAGGACGATGGCCGAGTTTTTTATCTCTATCTACGCGATGTTGGCGATGTTCGTCCTGTTCGCGATGCAGCGCAACCAGCGCGAGCAGCGGCCCAACCCGCAGATGGTGACCCTGGTCGGCTGGGGCCTGTTCTCGCTGTCCTCGACCCTGGCGGTCCTGTTCGGCGCCGTCGCGCTCGCGTTCCTGATGGGCATGCACATGCCGGTGCCCGCCGGCTTCGACAGCCCGCTTTTCTGACCGCGTGCCGCTCTACGAACTGGGCGGCCAACAGCCGATCATCGCTCCCGACGCCTGGGTCGCGCCGAGTGCCGACCTAATCGGCGACGTACGCCTCGCCGAACTGGCGAGCATCTGGTTCGGCGCCGTGATCCGCGCCGACAATACTCCGATCATGATCGGCGCGCGCACCAACGTGCAGGACGGCGCGATGCTGCACTCCGATCCCGGCGCGCCCTGCGCCTTGGGCGACGACGTTACTGTCGGTCATCACGCGATCTTGCACGGCTGCACGATTGGGGACCGCGTGCTGGTCGGCATGGGCGCCACGATCCTCAACCGCGCCGTGATCGCCGAGGATTGCCTGGTCGGCGCCGGCGCATTGGTCACCGAGGGCAAGATCTTCCCGCCTGGACACCTGATCGTCGGCTCACCGGCCAAGGCGATCCGCCCGCTCGACGACATGCAGAAGGCGATGCTCAAGGCTTCGGCGGCGCTCTATGCCGCCAAGCAACGCCAATATGCCGAGGATTTGCGCCGAGTCGGCTGAAGTCGCCACGCGCCGCGCGGCCCTGCCGTAGCGTCGCCGGCACCGGGATAGACAGCCCCCTCCGTTGCGCTACAAAACTGGCTTATGGCCCTTCCCCCGCTGTTCGATCGTCTCCGGCTTCCCGTCATCGGCTCGCCGCTATTCATCATCTCGGTGCCCGATCTCGTCATCGCGCAGTGCAAGGCGGGGATCGTCGGCTCCTTCCCGGCGCTCAATGCGCGGCCGCAGAGCCTGCTCGACGAATGGCTCCACCGCATCACCGAGGAACTCGCCGCCTGGGACCGTGCCAATCCCGACACCCCCGCTGCGCCGTTCGCGGTCAACCAGATCGTCCATCGCTCGAACGACCGGCTAGAGGCCGATCTCCACACCTGCGCCAAGTGGAAGGTGCCGATCGTCATCACTTCGCTCGGCGCGCGCCCCGAGCTCAACGACGCGGTGCATAGCTGGGGCGGTATCACGCTTCACGACGTCATCGACGACCGCTTCGCGCATAAGGCCGTAGAAAAGGGCGCCGACGGGCTGATCCTCGTCGCCACCGGCGCGGGCGGGCATGCAGGCGTGCTGAATCCGTTCGCCTTCGTCCAGGAAGTCCGCGAATGGTATGACGGCCCCCTGATCCTTTCGGGCGCGATCGCCACCGGACGCGCGGTGCTCGCCGCGCAGGTACTCGGCGCCGACCTGGCGTATATCGGCTCGCCCTTCATCGCCACCGACGAGGCCAATGCCGTGCCAGCTTACAAGCAGGGCATCGTGGAGGGCCGTGCCGCGGACATCGTCTATTCGAACCTGTTCACCGGGGTCCACGGCAATTACCTGCGCAGCTCGATCGTCGCAGCGGGGCTCGACCCGGACAAGTTGCCGGAAAGCGATCCAAGCGCGATGAACTTCGGCGGGGCGAAAGCGTGGAAGGAAATTTGGGGCTCGGGCCAGGGGATCGGCGCGGTAACTGCAGTCGAGCCGGCCGTAGTCAAGATCGAACGGCTGAAGCGCGAATATGCTGCTGCCAAGGCGGCGCTGGGCACCTGAGGGTCCAAATGGATAGTGCGCCTGCGAAAGCAGGAGCTCAGGGCCACGGATGCCTCGCGTTGTAACCTTGAGCTCCTGCTTTCGCCGAAGCACGACGCGTCAGAACGAGGCGGAGAGCCGGTCGAGCATTCGTCGCGCGGGGCTTTCGTCGACCGCCGGTTCGTCGAGCGACGCGTCGAGTCGAGCGACTCGCCGGTGCAACTCCACACTGGTACCTATGATCGCCCGCGCCTGGGCCGGCAACGCATCGAGCGTCGCGGCATCGGTCTCGGGAGCGTCGCCCAGCCGACGCGACGGCGACAGCGCATCGAGCGGAGCGATCTCGCCGGCCTCGACCGCGCGCTGCGTCAGCAACCACGCGATGATGTGCATCAGCCGCGTGGTGACCTTCAGCGACTCGCAGGAAAAGGTGACCCGGCTCAGCGCCTCGAGTGAGTCGCGCTCGGCACGCCCGACGACGTCGAAATAGGCGCGCGCCTCATCAGCAAGCAGCATCGCCTCGACATAGAGCGCGTTGACCAGCTTGCGATGGATCGCCGAAGTTGCCTGGTCTGTCATCACACCCCGGAGTGCCATAAGCGCGGCATCAGTTGAATGCTTAATATCGCGGTCTTCTCGTCCCGCCCCGGGAGAGAAGGATTCGTAATTCAGGCGATGATGTCGGGAACCAATTCGTCCTCGAGCAGGCTCATTTCGTCGCGCAGGCGCAGCTTGCGCTTCTTGAGTCGCGCGAGCTGGAGCTGATCGGCCGAGCCGGTCTGGCCCAATGCCTCGATCGCGGTATCGAGATCGCGATGCTCGGTCCGCAGCGCTTCTAGCCGTCGCTGAATCTCGCCGTCTTTCATCGTACCCCCTTACGCATACCCGAACGAACCATCGCGCCTTTTTGGCAGACTGTCGATTGCGCTGAATACGGGGGGCGACAAGCAGCTCGAAAGGTGATCTATTGGCTTCCCCCGGCGCTTATCGAAGGAGGAATGCTTCCATGCAGAACGCGCATTTCGCGGCACTCAACGCCAAGCACTCAACTCTGGATCAACGGATCACAGCCGAGTCGCGACGGCCCCTACCCGATCAGATACTGATCGCGGATCTGAAGAAGCAGAAGCTGCGCGTCAAGGAGGAGCTAAGCCGCTAAGCGCGGCCATCCACAGCTTTGTTGGGGAAGGTGCGGTCCAGCGGCCGCACCTTTTCTCATAGACAGGATTTGGCGCCTCAGCGCCGCGTGAGCACAGGCTTTGCGTAGGACGCGGTCTGCGCGCCCTTGCCTACCGGCTTGCGCGCGAGCATCGGATCGATCTCGATATCGAAGGCGATGCCGACGCGGCCATCGGTGGCCCAGGCGATCCGCCCCTTTACCCAGCCCACGCCGCGCACTTCGATCTCGACCGGGGTGCGGGCTTCCAGCGGCGCAGGATATTCCGCCATCAGTCCGCCCGGCGACAGATTTCGGACGCGCACCTGGGCGATCTCATCCTTCCCCGCGACGCGGAAACGCGCCGTCAGCATGAGACTGTCGCGCGAACCGCTGCGCTGACCGGCGAAATCGTCGGCGGAGAGCGCATTCACGGAATCGGTAGAGAACTGGTCCATCGGAGCTGCTCAAACGCAAAAATTGAGGTGCGAAGATTAGAACAGCAATCCCTGACGAAAGCGTAAATTTGAAGGGCCGCGCCGAAAATTAGCGCGGCCCGACGGCCGCTATTCCTCGCGCGAGACCTTCTCGTTGCGCTCGTGGCGCTCCTGCGCCTCGACCGTCATCGTCGCGATCGGCCGCGCCTCGAGCCGGGCGAGCGAGATCGGCTCGCCGGTCACTTCGCAATAGCCATATTCGCCCTCGTCGATCCGGCGCATCGCGGCGTCGATCTTGGCGATCAGCTTGCGCTGGCGATCGCGGGTGCGCAGCTCGATCGACCAATCGGTCTCGCTCGACGCGCGATCGGTGAGATCGGCCTCGCGCAGCGAGTCGGTCTGGAGCTGGTTGAGCGTCCCCGCCGCCTCGCGATAGATCGCGTCCTTCCAGGCCAGCAGCTTCTCGCGGAAATAATCCTGCTGCCGCACATTCATGAAGGGTTCGTCGTTATGCGGCCGATATCCTTCGCCGCCGTCGTTCGCCGCGGCCGGAATATGTTTCCCGGTTTCCTCGGTCCGATCCAAAACAGTAGCCATCCCCACTCTCCACACCGGTCGCCCAGATGGCCAAGCCGCTGGTCGACTGCCTTTTGCCCGCCCGCCCTATACTTGCGCGCGAACGCATTAACAAGCGCGCTATTATGACAGGCGCGCTGTCTAATCCCCGATAACGTGGGGGAAATTAGCATTGGCTGAACATGATTCGCGATCGTGCACGCATTAACCACGATGTTTTACAAGTAACGACCCGGCAGCTCCGCAAACCGTACCGAAAGCGCACATTAACCATAAGTTCCGCGAGCGACCTGCGAAAAACAGTCCAAGAATAAGGTAAACGGAGCGCGTTGCGCTTGCGCTTAATAGTTTGTTTTGCGTTTGTTGCGCATTGAGGGCGCAGAAGCTGCTGACGGTCCCGTGGGGAGCGAGGCGCCAGCAACAGGAAGAGTGGGACATCATGTCGGTTCGCATGGCCTTGGCGAAACTCTGCGCATGTGCCTGTGGCGGTGCAGTCATCGGTGGCGGCGGCGTCTATGCCGTCGAGCGCGCGACGCAGCCCAGCGTGGTCAAGCAGTACACCGTCGCCAAGAAGCGCGTCGTCCGCAAAGGCCCCGTCGCCGGCGTCGTCCGCAAGAAGCTCGTGCGCCGCGTGACCACCACTACGACGCAGGCCCAGCCGCAGGTCGTCGTCGTGACGACGCAGGGCGCGCCGATCCCGCTTCCGCCGCGCGAAATGCCCGCGGTCGCCGCGAGCAGCGCTGCCGCGACCGGCGTGGTCGGCGGCTCGGGCGGCTATGGCGGCTTCGGCGGGGGCTTCTTCGCGGGCGGCTTCTTCGGAAGCTCCGGGAGCAGCTCGGGCAGCAGCGGGATCAACATCGAGATTTCGAGCGGGGGCTCGTCGACCAGCACGTCGTCGGGCGGATCGTCCACCTCCACGTCGACCGGCGGCTCGTCGACTTCGACGTCGAGCGGCGTGAGTTCGTCAACTTCGTCCTCGACGTCTTCGTCGACTTCATCGTCCACTTCTTCCTCGACTTCGTCGAGCACCTCCTCGAGCACCTCGTCCAGCGGCAATTGGAGCACGTCCAGCGGCTGGAGCACGTCGAGCAGCTGGGGCTGCAAATGGGGCAAGCATTGCGGCGGCGGGTCGAGCGGGCATCACGGCTCGAGCGGATCGTCGGGTGGCCCCGAGCCGGTCCCCGCCCCGCCGATGATCCTGCTGTTCGGCGGCGCCGCGGCGGCATTGGTCGCCCGCAAGCGCCTTACGAAGAAAAAGCTGGCAGTCGCGTAATCCCGTGCTCCTGCGAAAGCAGGAGCCAGGGTTATTCATTGCGTGGCTCGCGGGCTATTCTGCCTTGGCGAGCGCTTCCTCGATCTGCGGCACGGTGTGGTCGGTCAGGTCCTTGGCGAGCTCACCCTTGAGCCGGTCGCTCACTTCCTTGTGATAGTGCTTCCGCAGCTCGCCCAGCGTCTTGGGCGGCGCGACGATGATCAGCGACTCGAAATCATTGGCGAGCGCGCGCTTCTTGAGCAGTTCGGCGGTCTCGGCGGCGAAGCGATCTTCCTCCAATTGGTGGAAGTCGACTTCGCCCATGCTGCCGCCGCCCCATTGGCCGTTGCCGCGGGTGCTCGACGCGCCGCCGGCGAGATCGGTCGCCTGCTCGTTATGGTCGGGATTGTGCTTGTCGACGACTTTCTTCTCGACCTGCAGATTGGGATAGGCCTCGTCGCCCTCGTTCCTCAGGAACAGCATCTTCCGGCCATCCGCGACCACCACGACCGTATCGTGCGGAACCTGCATGTCTCGTCTCCTTGTTTCGGTGCTGCACCTCCAACGCGCCCACGCGCCGCAGGGTTGCGCGGGCCAGCGCACGAAGCCATAGCCCGACCATGCACGACATCCGCTTCATCCGCGAAAACCCCGAGGCCTTCGACGCCGGTCTGGCGAAGCGCGGGCTCGAGCCACGTTCGGCCGAGTTGCTCGCGCTCGACGAGCGCCGCCGCGCGCTGATCCATGAGGCGCAGACCGCGCAGGCGCGCCGCAACGAGGCGTCGAAAGCGATCGGCGCGGCCAAGGCGCGGCGCGACGATCCGACCGACCTGATGGCCGAAGTCGCCGCGCTCAAGGAGCGGATGCCGGCGATCGACGCCGAGGAGAAGGCAGTCGGCGCCGAACTGACCAACGCACTCGCCGCGATCCCCAATCTCCCGCTCGCCGACGTGCCCCAGGGTGCCGACGAGGAAGACAATGCGCTGGTCCACGAACGCGGCACCCTGCCGAGCTTTGCCTTCGCGGCCAAGGAGCATGACGCGATCGGCCCGGCGCTCGGGCTCGATTTCGAGATCGGCGCGCTGCTCGCGGGGTCGCGCTTCACCTTCCTGCGCGGTTCCGCCGCCCGGCTCCACCGCGCACTCGGCCAGTTCATGCTCGACACATTGACGCGCGAGCACGGATTCGAGGAAGCGGTCGTCCCGCTGCTCGTCCGCAGCGAAAGCATGTTCGGCACCGGCCAGCTTCCCAAATTCGCCGAGGACAGCTTCGAGACCACCGACGGCCGCTGGCTGATCCCGACCTCGGAGGTGAGCCTGACCAACAGCGTGCGCGAGCAGATCCTATCCGAGGAGATATTGCCGCTACGCTTCACCGCGCTGTCGCCCTGCTTCCGTTCGGAGGCGGGCTCGGCAGGACGCGACACCCGTGGCTATATCCGCCAGCACCAGTTCGAAAAGGTCGAGATGGTCTCGATCACCACGCCCGACCAGTCCGAAGCCGAGCATGAACGTATGACGGCCTGCGCCGAGGACATTCTCGACAAGCTCGGCCTCGCTTTCCGTCGGATGAAGCTGTGCACCGGCGACATGGGCTTCTCGGCCGCGCGCACCTACGACCTCGAGGTCTGGCTGCCCGGCCAGGCGCGCTATCGCGAGATCTCGTCCTGCTCGACCTGCACCGATTTCCAGGCGCGCCGGATGAACACGCGCTACCGCCCCGAGGGGGAAAAGGGCACGCGCTTCGTCCACACGCTCAATGGCTCGGGTCTCGCGGTCGGGCGGACGCTGGTCGCAGTGGTCGAGAATTATCAGCAGGAAGACGGTTCGGTCGCGGTGCCCGAGGCGCTGCAGCCCTATCTCGGCGGGTTGAACCGGCTCGAACCGCGCTAACTCAATCCGTTCGGGCTGAGCTTGTCGAAGCCCCGTTCTCCTTCCGCGAACAAGTACGGCCCTTCGACAAGCTCAGGGCGAACGGAGTGACGGAATGCGCATCCTGCTCACCAATGACGACGGCATTCACGCACGTGGCCTTGCCGTGCTCGAACGCATCGCTCGCACCCTATCCGACGACATCACGATCGTCGCCCCCGCCGAGGAGCAATCGGGCAAGAGCCGCGCGCTGACGCTGACCGAGCCGTTCCGCGTCCGCCGCATCGACGACAAGCGTTTCGCCGTCCGCGGCACGCCGACGGACTGCGTGATGTTCGCCCTCGGCGAGGCGATGAAGGATGCGCCGCCCGACCTCGTGCTCTCGGGTGTCAATCGCGGCGGCAACCTTGGTGAGGATGTCAGTTATTCCGGCACCGTCTCAGCGGCAATGGAAGGCGCGCTTGCCGGCATCCGCTCGGTCGCGCTCAGCCAGCGTTACGAACGCAGCGGAATGGGCGACAAGGTGCCGTTCGACACCGCCGAGGCCTGGGGCGAGCGCACGCTCCGTCCGCTTCTCGAGGCGCCCTGGGAACCGCGCACGCTGGTCAACATCAACTTCCCGCCGGTCCCCGCCGACGCCGTCAGGGGGATCAAGCCGGTGGCGCAGGGCCTGCGCGATTATGGCCGCGCCGGACTCGACAAGCGTATGGATCCGCGCGGTTTTCCCTATTACTGGCTGGCGATGAGCCGGCTGCCGCACACGCCCGATCCCGAGACCGACCTTGAGGCGATCGAGCAGGGCTGGATCACCGTCACGCCGCTCCATCTCGACCTTACCCACCGCGGCGCGCTCGAAAGCCTCAAGGCGGTCTATTGTTAACCAACCCTGTTTCCCTTATTAAATTTTGAGGGTTAGGGGGTTCGCAATGCGCCGTATGGGGGCATCGCTGCTCGGCATCGTCCTGATGTCGGGCTGCATACCGGCGGAAGCCGGCCGGGGGCCGCGCGCATATGCGGCGCCGGAACAGAATAGACCGCAGGAGACGTTCGAGCGCCGCTCGCTCGATCAGGACGTGCGCGCGCTGCCCGCGCCACCGCCGGCCTGGGAGGCGCGCCGTGTCACCGCAGACGCTAAGGCGGTGCCGAGCTCGACCTATGTCGTGCAACCGGGCGAGACGTTGCGGACGATCTCGATAAAGACCGGCGCAGGCTCCGAGGCGATCGCGCGCGCGAACAATCTCGTCGCGCCGTTCGTCATTCAGCCCGGCCAGCGGCTGACCATTCCCGGCGGGCGCTATCACCTGGTCCGCGCCGGCGAGACCGGCATCGCGATCGCCCGCGCCTACGCAGTCGACTGGTCGCGGATCGTTGTCGCCAATGCGCTCACCGAGCCGTACATCCTGCGCACCGGCCAGCGCCTGCTGGTGCCGACCGCACGCCCCGAGACCATCGAGGAGCGTGCCGCGCGCTTCCATCTCGACATCGACGACATCCTCACCGGCGGTGAGCCCGCGCTGGCGGCGAATGCCAAGCCGGCCAAGCCCACCGCCTCGACGTCGCGCGTGCTGCCCGCGACCACGCCGGTCGCGCCCCCCGCCACGCGTATTGCCGGGCAGTTTGCGTGGCCGGTCAAAGGATCGATCGTCAAGCGCTTCGGGCCGGGCAAGAGCGGCGAGCGCAACGACGGGATCAAGATCGCGGTCCCGCTCGACACGCCGGTGCTCGCCGCCGCCGACGGCGTCGTCGCTTATGTCGGCAGCGACGTACCGGCGTTGGGCGGGCTGGTCATCGTCAAGCACGGCAACGCCACCACCACCGTTTATGGCCATGCCGGGCAGTTGCTCGTCCAGCGTGGCCAATCGGTGAAGAAGGGCCAGATGATCGCGCTCTCGGGCAATTCGGGCTTCGCCGACCGCCCCGAACTTCATTTCGAGATCCGCCAGGGCCGCACGCCGATCGATCCGGTGACGCGGCTGCCGAGGCGTTAGACGGGCGCATTAAACCCTCCTGTTCCCCGGCGAAGGCCGGGGCCCAGTCCTCGAACAAGCACGCGCGGTAGCGCGCCTTCGCGCACGCTGAGTCTGGGCCCCGGCCTTTGCCGGGGAACAAGCGTGGTTCGACCCGGTTGCACCTCGATGGCGATCCCTCTTATTCCCGAATGATGCCGCTCTCCCCCGCCACCCTCAAGCGCAAGTCGAGCCTGCCGGTCTGGGTGTCGATCGCCTGGCGCGTGCTCGCGGTGCTGGCGCTGCTGGCACTCGCGGTGGGGGTCCACTGGATCGAGCGCGACGGGTTGAAGGACACTGCCGACGGGCAGGTCAGCTTCCTCGACATCCTCTATTTCACGTCGATCTCGGTCACCACCACCGGCTATGGCGACATCGTGCCGGTCAGCACTTCGGCGCGAATGTTCGACGCGTTCGTGGTCACCCCGATCCGCGTCTTCGTGGTGCTGCTGTTCATCGGCACCGCCTATAATTTCGTGCTCAAGCGCACCTGGGACAAATGGCGTATGGCAGTGATCCAGCAGACCCTATCGGGACATATCATCGTCGCCGGATACGGCACCACCGGCTCGGAAACCGTCGACGAACTGATCGCGCGTGGCCACGATCGGGGCAGCATCGTCGTGATCGACCCCAACGAGGCTCGCCTCAGCCGCGCCAAGGAATGCGGCTGCACGATCCTCCAGGGCGATGCGACCCGCGACCAGGTGCTCAAGGACGTGCGGATCGAGAGCGCCGAATCGATGATCGTCTGCGCCGGCCGCGACGATACGTCGATCCTGATCACCCTCACCGCGCGTCACATCGCCGATGCGATCCCGATCAGCGTGATCGTCCGCAACGAGGATAACGAGCTGCCCGCGCGCGCCGCGGGGGCGACAACGGTGGTCAATCCGGTGAGCTTCGCCGGGCTGCTGCTCGCCGGCTCGTGCCAGGGACCGCATCTGTCGGGCTATCTGATGGACCTCGCTTCGTATCACGGCCAGGTCGAGCTTTCCGAGCGCCCGGTGCGCCTTGACGAGATCGGCAAGCCGCTCGCCGACATCCGCACCGGTCTGGGAGTCCGCATCCATCGCGGCGACACGCATTACGATCACCGTGCGCCCGAAGCCGCCGCGCTCGAGGCGGGCGACCTGATCGTCGAGATCATTACCGCCTGAGGCTGTCGCGCGCCTCGTCGCATTCGTCGCAGCCTGCGTCCGCATCGTGGAGGAAGATCAGCGGATCCGCCGCGATCCTCGGCACCGCCACGCGGATCAAATCCTCCGCGTCGAACAGCCGCGCCTCGGCATTGCCGACGCGTCCCTCGCGCTGAAGCCCGTCTGCCCGCAACCAGTCGTCGGCTAGCGCGAATTTCTCGCAGCAGCTGTCATTCTCGCCATAATGGACCTCTGTCCCGTTGGCGGCGACATAATGGAAGTCGCTGCGATACGGCACGCCGCCGAGTAGTTCGGCGAGATGCAGCATCGTATTGGCATCATGGCCGACTCCAAGCAGAAGCACCTGCCCGCCTGCCTCGCGGATGCGGTCGATCGCGCTGCCGGGTGCCGCCGGCGGCAGCACGAACGGGCCGCCGGTGATCCATTCGGCCCGCGGACCGATCGCCGCCACCGCGTCGAAATGGGCGCTGCGCACCACGCCGGGCTGCTGCCAGAACAGCGACGGCACTACGCCGAGATCATCGCGGTTGGGCGTCGTCGCGGGATCGAACGGGGCATCGTCGTCCCCGGTCGCGGAGGGCATCGCCAGCGTACCGCCAGGGCCCAGCGCCGTCCGCAACGCCGCGATCAGCCCGAGCGGCCCACCCTCGACCGGTCGCAGCGCGCGAAAGCTCGAATGGACCAACAGCACTCCGCCCGCGCGCACGCCCAGCGCACGCAGGTGCGCGACCAGTTCGGCTTGCGTCGTCACTTTCATCCTTGACCCTTTGCCCATGTTCGCGAAGGTCGCGGCATGCCTGCAACGCCTTTCGCCCGCGCTTTGCCGATCCTGCTGCTGATCGGCTCGAACGTCCTGATGACCTTCGCCTGGTATGGCCATCTCAAGTTCAAGGACAAGCCGCTGCTTGCGGTGATCCTGGTGAGCTGGGGCATCGCCTTCTTCGAATATTGCCTCGCCGTCCCGGCAAACCGCTGGGGGAGCAATCTCTATTCGGCGGCGCAGCTCAAGGGGATGCAGGAAGTGATCACCCTGGCGGTGTTCGCGGTCTTCTCGATCCTCTATCTCGGCCAGAAGATCACGATGAACCATCTGATCGGCTTCGCGCTGATCGCCGCCGGCGCCTTCTTCCTGTTCCGCGCGCCAATCTCGGCCTAGCTCAGCAGCCCGAAGATGGCGCCCATCACCAGATAGACCGTGATCCAATAGCCCGCGTCGATCAGGAACAGCGTCCGCGGTAGCTGCGAGAACAGGTAATTCACGCCGATCGAGGTCGCGATGAACCCGACGCCGATGATCGCGGCGATCACTAGCGAATGGTGCAGCCCGACGGGCGTGTCGTAGGTCAGATAGAGATGGTCGAGCATGAACGCGGCGATCACATTGAGCACGAAGGTCGTCCCGAACAGCAGCGGCATGTTCGCGCCGGTATTGCCCTCGCGTGTGATTCCGCGCGCCTGCATCCACGCCTTGCCGAACAGCGGCCCGTACCAGAGCGCTCCGACCAGAAAGCCGGCGAGCGCCGCCAACAGGATCGCGAGCCAATGGAAATGCATCCTCCCCTCCCTTTATCTGCAAGGAGGTGAAGCTATACCGGAAACCCCCGGCTAGCAATTTCCCGCAAAATCCCTATGTCGCCCGCCAATCATGGCAACCAAACTCCCTGACTCCCCGCGTATCGGGATGGTGTCGCTCGGCTGTCCGAAGAACCTCGTCGACAGCGAACGCATCCTCACCAAGCTGCGCAGCGACGGCTATGCGATGTCCCCCGATTATCAGGGCGCCGACATCGTATTGGTCAACACGTGCGGCTTCCTCGACAGCGCAAAGGAGGAATCGCTCGAGGCGATCGGCGAGGCGATCGCCGAGAATGGCCGCGTCATCGTCACCGGCTGCATGGGCAAGGAAGCCGAGGTCATCCGGGCGCGCTTCCCCAACGTCCTCGCGGTCACCGGCGCACATCAGTACGAGGAAGTCGTCGGCGCGGTGCACGAGGCGGCGCCGATGCCGCCCTCGCCCTTCGTCAACCTCGTCCCCGATGCCGGGCTCAAGCTGACGCCGCGGCACTACAGCTATCTGAAGATCTCAGAGGGCTGCAACCATCGCTGCGCCTTCTGCATCATCCCAAGCCTGCGCGGCGACCTGGTCAGCCGGCGCCCGGACGCGATCCTGCGCGAGGCCGAGAAGCTCGTCGAGGCCGGCACCAAGGAATTGCTGGTCATCAGTCAGGACACCTCAGCATACGGCGTCGACATCCGCAAGGAACCGCGGATGTGGAAGGGCGAGCAGATCGTCCCCCATATGACCGACCTCGCCCGCGAGCTCGGCAAGATCGCCCCCTGGGTGCGGCTCCACTACGTCTACCCCTATCCGCATGTCGACCAGGTCATCCCGCTGATGGCCGAGGGGCTGGTGCTCCCCTATCTCGACATCCCGTTCCAGCATGCGGCGCCCAATGTGCTGCGCCGCATGCGCCGTCCGGCCAACGAGGCCAAGGTGCTCGAGCGGCTGCGCGGCTGGCGCGCGATCGCTCCCGACATCACGATCCGCTCGACCTTCGTCGTCGGCTTCCCCGGCGAGACCGAGGAGGACTTCCAATACCTCCTCGACTGGCTCGACGAGGCCCAGCTCGACCGCGTCGGCGCGTTCCGCTTCGAGCCCGTCGAGGGCGCGACTGCGAACCTGCTGCCCGATCCGGTGCCCGAGCAGGTCAAGGAGGAGCGCTACGCCCGCATCATGGAGAAGACCGCGGCGATCTCCGCCGCCAAGCTCCAGGCCAAGATCGGCCGCACGCTCGAAGTGATCATCGACGAAGTCGGCGAGGACGGCGCCACCGGCCGCAGCAAGGCCGACGCCCCCGAGATCGACTGCGAGGTGTTCCTGCGCGACGCGGGACACCTCAGCCAGGGTGACATCGTCCGCGTCGCGATCGAGGATGCCGATGAGCATGACCTTTACGGCGTGCCGCTGGCGAGCTGAGCGTCTCTTGCTTAGGGTATAACTCGCGGCCAAACCCCCGGTGACACCGGCGGCGCGGCGTCTATGCTGCCCGACGATGTTGCGTTCCGCCCTGCTCGCCAGCTTGACTTGGCTCAGCCTCGCCGGGGTCAGCGCGGGCGAGCCCGGCACTCGAGTAACCCCGGTCGACCCGCTGCAGGTGCAAGACGACGATTTTGCCCGGCATCGCGATCGCGCCGAATGGAGCGGACTGACCGTCCACCGGATCGCGTTTCGCGAAGAACGCGCGGCGTGGCGATTGTGGCGGATCGCCAACGTCCATCAGCGCCGCGGGCCGCTCTGGTTCGTGCCGCACGACAATGAGAATGCCGGGTTCGAGGCGGCGCTCGTGGCGGTCCGCAAATATGGCGGCACCCTGATCGCTGTCGATACCGACAACGGCGTCCGGCTGAACGACGCGGTCGATTATGGCCGCCCGGTCGACCCCAACCGCAATTTCGACAGCGCGCTCCCCGGCTATGCCCGCCGCATCCTCGCCGACCTCGCGCCCGGCATGCCGATCATCGCGCTTCACACCAATGCGTTCGGCTTCGACACCGGCGAGTCGCGCTGCAACCAGTCCGATCCCTCGGGCAGCGGCGTGATTTCGATCCGCTATTGCGACGAGGTGCTGACTCCCAGCCCGTCGCAGGCGCGCGCCTGGCCCTGGGACGACGACGACACCGTCGCCTTCGCGACCTATCGCGGTGGGGCGAGTCCGAGCACTGCCTTCTGCCGCGACGCGATGGTCGGCGCAGACTTCAACGTCGTCCAGGAGCGCGTCGTCGCCAGCGACGGCTCGCTGTCGAACTACGCGGTGCTTCACGACCTCGACTATCTCAACTTCGAGACGCTCGACCGCGGCGACAATCCGGAAGGGCTCGCGGAGGGCCGCAAGCGCCTCCTCGCTATTATCGACCGCGCACTGGCGATGTGCGCGCCCGACGTCAGGCTAGTCCGCGCTCGTGTGCACGCAGGAGCCCAGGGCCACGCACCGGCCCGACCGGAACTCTGGGCTCCTACTTTTGCGGGAGCGCAAATCACGCAGGCAAAGCGTACGCCACGACCTCGTCGCTCACCGGCGTCTGCATGAAATGGTGGCCGCCGGCATAGATCACCAGATATTCCCGGCCGTTCATCTCATAGACCATCGGCGTCGCCTGGCCGCCGCCGGGCAAGACGTCCTTCCAGACCGTCTTGCCGGTGTTGAGGTCGATTGCGCGGATCAAATTGTCGGTCGCCGCGGCGACGAACACCAGCCCGCTCGCCGTCACCACCGCGCCGCCATTGTTCGGCGTGCCGATCGTGATCGGCAGCATCGACGGGATGCCGAACGGCCCGTTGGTCCGGGCCTCGCCGAACGCGCGATCCCAGATCGTCTTGCCCGTCGCCATGTCGATCGCGCGGATCCCGCCATAAGGCGGCTGCTTGCACAGCATGCCGGTGAAGGGCAGCCGCCAGCCGGCATTGACGTCGATCGCATAGGGCGTGTGGGCCTGCGGATCGCCCGCGCCCTCGGCGCCGCCGATCTCGCCGCGAGCCTGATCGCGCGGTGCCCAGCCCTTCTTGTCGGCCTCGGCGCGCGGCACCAGCCGGACGTAATTGGGCATGTCGTTGTAATTGGCTACGATCACCCCGCGCGCCGGATCGACCGCGATCCCGCCCCAATCGGTGCCGCCATTATAGCCCGGATATTCGATCGAGCGGCGGTCGGACTCGGGCGGGGTGAAGAAGCCCTTATAGCTCGCCCGGCGGAACTGGATCCGGCAGATCATCTGGTCGATCGGCGACATCCCCCACATGTCGTGCTCGGTGAGGTCGGGCTTGCGCAGGCTGTGCCACAGCGAAACCGGCTGGGTCGCCGCGCGCTCCTGCGGCTCGACGCCGCCCGCAGGCGCCTTGATCTCGCCGATCGGCGTCAGCGGCTGGCCGGTGCGCCGGTCGAGCACATAGATGTCACCCTGCTTCGACGGCAGCACCAAGGCCGGCGCGCCCTTATAGTCGACCAGGGTCGCCTGCGCGCCGAAATCATAGTCCCACACGTCCTTGCGCACCGCCTGGAAGCGCCAGCGCGGCTTGCCGGTGGTGACGTCGAGCGCGACCAGCGACGTGGCGAACTGATTCTCCTCGGGCCGGCGCAGCGACGAATAATAGTCCGCCGCGGCATTGCCCATCGGCAGGTAAACCAGCCCCAGCTGCTCGTCGCCGCTCGCGATCGTCCACATGTTCGGCGTGCCGCGCGTCCATTCCTGACCGGCCGGCGGCATGCCGTTCCATTCGGGATGCATCATATCCCACGCCCAGCGGAGCTGGCCAGTGCGCGCGTCGAAGCCCTGGATGACCCCCGAAGGCGCCCAGCGGTCCTGCCCGTCGAGCACCTGATGCCCGGTAACCAGCACTCCGCGCACCAGCGTCGGCGGCGAGTTGATCGAGACGAAGCCGGCGGGGACCTTGCCCATGCCGTTCTTGGCATCGACCTGGCCGCCCGTGCCGAAATCGGCGCACAGCCTGCCTGAGCGCGCGTCGACCGCGATCAGCCGCGCGTCGAGCGTGCCCTCGATGATCCGCGTCGCGCAGGGCTGCTCCGCCGCCATGCCCGGCACCGCGTAATAGACCACCCCGCGGCACGCCGCAGTGTAGGGAATCGCCGTGTCGGGCACCTTGGGATCATAGCGCCAGCGCTGCTTGCCGGTCGCCGGATCGAGCGAAATCATGATGTTCTTGGGCGTGCAGATATAGAGGCTGTCGCCGACCTTGAGCGGGGTATTCTCGGCGCCATAGGTGTTGCGGATCTGCGGCGAGGACGGCAGGTCGCCGGTATGGATCGCCCAGGCGCGCTCGAGCTTGCCGACATTCTCGGCGTTGATCTGGGTGAGCGGCGAATAGCGGCGCGCGCTGGTCGTTCCGCCATAAGCCGGCCAGTCGGCGCCGACCTGCTGGCCGGAGGGATCGGCCATCCCCTGTGTCGACGCAGCAGGAAGTCCGCTCAGCACCGGGTTGGGAGCACCGGCGGCGGCTGCCCAGAAATTGACCGTGGTGAGCACCAGCGCCAGCGCCCCGCCGGCAAGTGCGAACCGCCAACGCTCGCGCCGCAGGCTCAACGTTGCCATCGCCGCAATCACCGCGAGCAGCAGCACTACCGGCGCGATTACCCGCGGCACCTGCGCCCAGGCATTCGCGCCGACTTCCCACCACGCCCAGACGATGCTGAGCACCACGATCGCGAGGTAGAGCCACCCGCCGGTCATCCGCCCGCGGATCAGCAACACGCCCGCCGCGATCATCGCGGCGCCGGTGATCACATAATAAAGCGAGCCGCCGAGCAACGCGAGCCATGCCCCGCCGATCACGAGAACCAATCCGATCAGCGCGAGGATCCCGCCGACCAGCATCGACACCCAGCTCCCCCAGCGTCGCGGGCGGGTCTCGGTCACCACCGGTCCGTTGTCGGTATAGTTGCGGGTATCGGTCACGCTCGGTCTCCCCGCCGGCGCGCGAAACCGGCGCGCAGGATTGAACGCCAACCAGCCGGGCGGAAGGCCGGTTCCGGAATGAACAAAATTTCATCTCGGCCAAAGGGCTAGGCGCGGCGGCTTCGCGCCCCTAGATCGTGGCCATGCCTGATCTTTCCACGCTGATTCAGCCCGATCGCGGCCAGCCCGCGCGCACCATCCACCTCATCGACGCCAAGGGCTATGACGCCTGGCTCGCCGCGCAGCCGCCGCGTCATCGCACCGCCGCGCAGGCGCAGAAGCTTGCCCCTACCGGCTATTCGAGCGCGATCCTGCCCGGCGACGGCCCCGAGGATTGGTCGGTCGTCACGGTCGTCGCCAATGTCGAGCGACTGACCCCCTGGTGCCTCGCCAAGCTCGCCGAGACACTGCCGGAAGGGACCTACCGCGTCGATGGCCGCGAGCCGGGCAAGGCGCTACTCGGCTGGCTCACCGCGCAGTACAAGTTCGACCGGTACAGGAAGAAAGAGGACAAGCCGCAGGGCGCGCGCGTGCTTCTCACCGGCGATCCCGCCAAGATGGAAGAGGCGCTCCGCCTCGCCGCCGTCACCGTCAAGCTCCGCGACCGGATCAACACCGGCGCCAACGACATGGGGCCCGCCGACCTCGAGGCGGCGGCCGCCGATCTCGCCAAGGAATATGGCGCGACGCTCAGCGTCGCCAAGGGCAAGGACGTCGAGAAGGGCTATGGCATGCTCTGGGCGGTCGGCAAGGCCGCCGGCGAGGGTCGCGAGCCCCGGTTGATCGAGCTTGAATGGGGTAATCCCGAGCATCCGCGCATCGCCATCATCGGCAAGGGCGTGTGCTTCGACACGGGTGGGCTCGACATCAAGCCGGCCGCGGGCATGCGGCTAATGAAGAAGGACATGGGCGGCGCCGCGCATGCGCTCGCATTGGCCGAACTGGTCATGCAGCACCGCCTGCCGGTGCGCCTCCACATGCTCGTGCCCGCCGTCGAGAACGCGATCAACGGCGAGGCGACGCGCCCCGGTGACGTAATGATCTCGCGCAAGGGACTGTCGGTCGAGAACAGCAACACCGATGCCGAGGGCCGGCTGATCCTCGGCGACGCGCTGACCAAGGCGGCCGAGAGCAATCCCGAGCTCGTCTTCGATTTCGCGACGCTGACGGGTGCCGCGCGGGTCGCGCTCGGCGCCGACCTCCAGGCCCTGTTCGCCAATGACGAAACGCTCGCCGCCGAGCTGCTCGCCGCGAGCGAGTCCGAAGCCGATCCGATGTGGCGGATGCCACTCTACGATCCGTACAAGGACTTGCTGAAGTCCGACGTCGCCGACCTGGTCAACGCCGCCGAAGGGCCGTTCGGCGGGGCGATCACCGCGGCCTTGTTCCTCAAGGAATTCGCCCCCGAAAAGGCGCAATGGGCGCATTTCGACATTTTCTGCTGGAACGGCAGCGCCAAGCCGGGCCGCCCCAAGGGAGCCGAGGCCGTCAGCCTGCGCGCGACGTGGAAGGTGCTGAAGGACCGCTACGCCGGCTGAGCCGCGCCGGCCAGCGCCTCGATCTGCTCGACGGGCATCGGATATCCGTAATGGAAGCCCTGTCCCATCGCGCAGCCGAGGGCGGCCAGCGTGCGTGCGGTGGACTCGAATTCGATTCCCTCGGCGACCACCGGCAGGTCCAGCGTGCTGGCGAGCGTGATGATCGCATGGACCAGCCGCAACGCCTGCGGGTCTCGCTCCATCGCCGTCACGAACGAGCGGTCGATCTTGAGCCGGTCGAACGGCAGCATCTGGAGATGCTGGAGCGACGAATAACCGGTCCCGAAATCGTCGAGCGCGAGCTGGATGCCCTGGTTGCGTAGCGAAGCGATCGTCTGCTGCGCGCTGTCGGCGTCGACAATCAGCGCATTTTCGGTGATCTCGATCGTCAACCGCGGCGGCGGGAAGCGCTCGCGCGTCAGCACCGCGAGAACCTTCTGGCTAAACCACGGGTCCTTGAGCTGGGTCGGAGATACGTTGATCGAGATCGGCACCGCCCAGTCGCGCGTCTCACGGCATGCGCGGCGCAGCAGCCGCAGCATCAGCGCGTTGATCAGCCCGCATTCCTCGGCGATCGGGATGAACAGCTCGGGGCCGATATCCGCGCCATCCGCTCGCAGCCACCGCGCGAGCAGCTCGTACCCCACCACCTCGCCGTTTGCGAGGGCGACGATCGGCTGATAATGCGGCACCAGCGCGTCGCGCTCCATCGCCTCACGCAGCTCGCGCTCGATCTCGGCGCGGCGACGGATCTCGGCATCGAGCAGCGGCTCGAATGCGCAGAGCCGGCTGCGGCCGGTTTGCTTGGCCTTGTAGAGCGCGATGTCCGCGCGGCGCATGAGGGTATCGAGATCGCGGGCGTCGTTGGGATAGAGCGAAATCCCCACGCTCGCGCCGATATGATGGACGAGGTCGGGCGCCGCGAACGGCTTGCGCATCGCCTGGACGATTGCGTGGGCGGTACGCCTGGTCCCCTCGCCATCGGCATCGACGATCACGGCGAATTCGTCGCCGCCTAGCCGGTAGCTCGTCCCCTGCCCGCCCACCACGGCATTCAGCCGCGCAGCGACGTCGCGGAGCAATTGATCGCCGGCCGGATGACCGTGCACGTCGTTGATCGACTTGAAGCGATCGAGATCGATGATGAGCAGGCCCATCGTGCCGCCACTCGAGGTGCGGAGCTCGAGCGCCTCGGCAAGCGCGCGGCGGTTGGGCAGCCCGGTCAGCGGGTCGTGATAGGCGAGCTGGTGCGCGCGCTGCTCGGCACCCTGGGCGCGGCGCTGCTCGGCAGCCATGTCCGCGCGCGAGGCCAGCACTTCGACGAAGCCGGCATGGTTGGCATGCAGCATGCGCAGGATCACCGTGGTGACGACGACGATGTTGACGCCGAGACCGCGCAGGAACCAGTCGGCCGAGAAGAGCAGGCAGAGCGTGACCGGTGCCGCGCCGCAGGCGAGGACGGCATGGCCGGCGCGCGGAAAAGACTGCAGGCAGTAGCAGCAGCTGATCGCGCCGATGAAGATGTAGAGCGCGATGCAGGCGCGTCGCACGAGATCGGCCTGGACGTAAAGGACCAGCCCCCACCCACCGAAGCCGAGGCTGAGCACTATCGCGACCGCCGTCGTGCCGATCAGGTAGCGCGGGATCCGCGCCGGATCGGGCGCGGTGCCGCGGCGCCGCAGCCAGAACAGCGCGCGCGCGCCGCCCAGCACCGCCAGCACCACCGGCATGCCCAGGCTCCACCAGTCGCTCACCGTGCCGTGCGACGCGAAGCTGAGGAACGCCGCGTCGACGAGCATCAGCGCATACATCAGCGGGACCTGCTGGCGCAGGGCACGGAACTGCTCGACCAGAATCGCCTGATTCTGCTCGATGCCGATAGCGACGGCCTGGGGAGCACGCCTGAACATAGTCAAATATAGCAGCGAACCTGCCGAGGATTGCGTTTCCTGCAGCATTTCAGCGGCTTGAATCGCAGGTTCGCCGACGTTCGCCGACGCTCCCGCAACACCCATAATGCTGCTAGCGTGAGCGCATGTCCGCCGCCCATTCGAGGCTCACCCTCGTCGCCTGCATCCTCGCGTCCAGCCTCGCCTTCATCGACGGCTCGGTGACCAATGTCGCACTGCCCGCGATCGGCGCCGATCTCGACGCGACGCCGGCCGAACTTCAATGGACGATCAACGCATATCTTCTGCCTCTCTCGGCGCTGCTGCTAGTCGGCGGCGCGGCGGGCGACCATTTCGGCCGGCGGCGCTTACTCGTCCTCGGCATTGCTATCTTCGCGCTCGCCTCGGTCGCCTGCGCAATCGCCGCCGACCTGACGCTGCTCCTCGCGGCACGCGCGGTGCAGGGCGTCGGCGCGGCGATCCTGCTCCCCAACAGCCTCGCCACGCTGAGCCACGCCTTTACCGGCGAGGCGCGCGGCAAGGCGATAGGCACCTGGGCGGGGGTCGGCGCGATCGCCGGCGCGGTCGGCCCGCCGCTCGGCGGATGGCTGGTCGACGCGATCGGCTGGCGCGCAATTTTCTATGTCAATATCCCGGTCGCCGCCGCGGCGATCTTCATCGCGCTTCGCTACGTCGAGGAGAGCTCGGAGGGCGAATTGCCGCTCGACCTGCCGGGCGCCTTCGCCGCGACGCTGGCGCTCGGAGCGCTCACCTGGGGGCTGACCTTGTGGTCGAGCCACCACAGCTTCGACACCTCGGTCGCGATCGGCCTCGCCGCGGGCCTGCTCGCCGTCTTACTCTTCCTGTGGATCGAGCACCACCGCGGCAGCCGGGCGATGATGCCGGTCGCGATGTTCGGCTCGCGCGCCTTTGCCGGCCTCACCTTGCTCACTTTCCTGCTCTACGGCGCGCTCGGCGGGATGCTGCTCCTCCTGCCCTATGTGCTGATCCAGGCCGCCGGCTATACCGCGCTCCAGGCGGGGCTTGCCCTCCTGCCGATGCCGCTCGGCATGGGCATGGCCTCGCGCGTGATGGGCCGATTGACCGCGCGGCTCGGGCCCCGCTGGCCGCTGACGATCGGCGCCGCCATCGTCGCGATCGGCTTCGCCTTGCTCGTCCGCGTTGATCAGAGCGCGCCTTATTGGAGCTCGGTCTTCCCCGGCTGCCTCGTCATCGCGATCGGCATGTCGAGCGTCGCCGCGCCGCTCACCACCGCAGTGCTCGCCTCGGTCGACGACACGCACAGCGGCACCGCCTCGGGCTTCAACAGCGCGATCGCGCGCACCGGCGGGCTGATCGCCACGGCCATCGCCGGCGCCGTGATCTCGAGCGCGGGCGCCGGGCTGATCGCCGCCTTCCACGGCGGTGCGCTGGTAGGCGCCGCGCTCGCCGCTGCGTCCAGCCTCACCGCGCTGCTGACTCTCGGCGAGATCAGGAAAGCGACGCCGCAGCCCGAATGATCGGCACGAACTTGTCGGCAGTGAGGCTTGCGCCGCCGACCAGCGCGCCGTCGACATTGTCGACCGCGAGGATGTCCGCAGCATTCGCGCCGGTCACCGATCCGCCGTAGAGGATGCTGATGCCGTCGGCAGCCTCGCCAACCATCGTCCGCAGCTTGGCGCGCGCAATCGCGTGCATCGAGCCGATCTCGTCGAGCGTGGGGGTCTTGCCGGTGCCGATCGCCCAGCGCGGCTCATAGGCCAGCGTCAGCCAGTCGCCGTGCGCGCCTTCGGGCAGCGACTTCTCGATCTGCGACTGGACGATGCGTTCCGCCCTGCCCGCATCGTGCTCGGCCTCGGTCTCGCCGCAGCACAGGATCACCCGCAGCCCGCCGCGGCGCGCCGCCGCCGCCTTGGCCCAGGCGTCGTGGCTGGTCTCGTGCTGGTCGGCGCGGCGCTCCGAATGGCCTACGATCGTCAGCGTCGCGCCCGCCTCGCGCAGCATCGCGGCGGAAATGCAGCCGGTATGCGCCCCCTTCTCGGCCTCATGGACATCCTGCGCACCGATCGGCAGCGTACCCGCGACCGCCACTGCCGGCGCGATCAGGGTGAACGGCACGCACAAGGCGACGTCGACCCCGGGCGACGCCGCAGTGGCCGCGGCGATAGCCTCGACCTCGCCCAGCTGCGCCTTCAGCCCGTGCATCTTCCAGTTTCCGGCGACCAGCTTGCGGCGCATGTCCCACTCCCTCTTGTTGTCCGCAGCCGATACCAAGCCCCGCGCGCTGCACAAGCTTGAAGGCGGGCACCGAGCGCCCTAAAGCACGCCGGATTCCTCTTTCGAACGGCCCTTCATGCTCGATTCCTTCCGTCGTTTCACCAAGTCGCGCTTCGGCCTGATCGCGGTGTTCGTGTTCCTCGCGCTGATCGCGCTTGCCTTCGCGGCGGGGGACATCACCGGAATACGGTCGAACGGGGCGAGTGGCAGCGGGGGCGACGTCGTCGCGAAGGTGGGCAGCCGCAAGATCACCGATCGCGAAGTGCGCGAGCGGATCGACCTGTTCCTGCGCAATCTCCAGCGCGACGGCCAGAACGTCACGATGCAGCAGTTCCTCGCCCAGGGCGGGCTCGAGCTTGCGATCGACGAGATGATCAACGGCGCCGCCGTGGTAGAGTTCGCAAAGTCCGCGGACATGCAGGTGAGCAAGCGGCTGATCGACGGTGAGATCGCCAGCAATCCGGCTTTTCTCGGGCTCGACGGCAAGTTCAGCCAGTCGCAGTTCAACAATCTGCTGTCGCAGAACCGTATATCGCCGGTCAGCTTCCGCGACCAGCTTACCAACGAGCGTTATGCCAATTGGCTGGTGAACCGCGGCACGCTGGGTAGCCAGATCCC
Source organism: Sphingomonas sp. FW306-1B-B10E (assembly GCF_058782005.1). Taxonomy (NCBI): domain Bacteria; kingdom Pseudomonadati; phylum Pseudomonadota; class Alphaproteobacteria; order Sphingomonadales; family Sphingomonadaceae; genus Sphingomonas; species Sphingomonas sp. FW306-1B-B10E. The sequence continues at coordinate 16,839 of NZ_JBYSXG010000008.1, read as the reverse complement.
CGACGGCGTCGTGCTGCCTTATGCCTCGCTGCTGCTCGAGCGCCGCACTGGCATCGTCGGCCTCGTCTCGACGATTGCGATGGATCCCGGCGCCGATCCCGACGACAAGACCCTGACTGCCTGGTACAATAGCAAGCGCTTGCGCTATACGGTGCCGGAGCGCCGCATCGTCCGCTTCGCGATGGTCAAGCCCGATACGCTCAAGGCGCAGACTGCCGCCACCGACGCCGAGATCGCCGACGCGTACAAGAAGGCGGGCAATCGCTTCGCCGCCACGCAGAAGCGCACGATCGAGCTCGTCACCGCGCTCGACCAGAACACCGCTGGGCAGGTCGCCGCCAAGGCCAAGGCCGGCGCGCTGCCTGCCGCGGCCACGGCCTCGGGCCTCGAGGCGCGCACGCTGACTGCGCTCGAAAAGCCCGCAGTTGCCGGGCAGGTTTCGCAGGCCTTTGCCGATGCCGCCTTCGCCGCGGCGCCGAACGCGTTGGTCGGCCCGGTCAAGATCGGGTCCAGCTGGCTCGTCTACCGCGTGACCAAGGTCGAGCAGGTCGCCGCCAAGACGCTCGACCAGGCGCGCCCCGAGCTTGCCACCGAGATCGGCGCGCGCAAGCTCGCCGAGGCGACCGCCGCGCTGCGTCAGTCGATCGACGACGGCGTCGGTGACGGCAAGACCTTCGACGAGGCGGTTGCCGACGCCAAGCTCACCGCCATGCGCAGCCCCGCGCTCACCGCCGCCGGCGCCAACCCCGACGATCCCAATTTCAAGCCCGATCCGGCGCTGGTCGCAGTGATGCGCGCCGGCTTCGCGATCGAGCAGGCCGGCGACGAGCCGCAGGTGGTGCAAATCGCCGCCGACGGCAGCTTCGCCCTGGTCAAGCTGGAGAGCATCGTCGCTGCCGCACCGCGCCCGCTCGCGCAGATCCGCGAGCGCGTCGTGAAGGACTATCTCGTCGACCAGGCGCTGACCAAGGCGCGGGCCGTGGCCACCGCGATGATCGCCAAGCTCGAAAAGGGCGTGCCGATGCAGCAGGCGCTGGCCGAGGCCGGCGTGACCAAGGGCCCGCCGCCCAAGCCCTTCGACTTCAAGCGCCAGGACGTGCTCGGCCCGAACATGGCGCCGTATCTCCAAATGGCGTTCAGCATGGCGCCAAAGAAAGCCAAGCTGGTCGAAGGTCCCAATCGCGAGGGCTTCTACGTCGTCTATCTCGACTCGATCGAGGAGCACAGCGCAGCGAACGACCCCGCGGCGACCCAGCGGGTGCGCGGCGGCATCGCGCCGCAGGTCGGCCCGGAGTTCGCGCGCCAGTTCATCGCGTCGATCCGCAACCACCTCAACGTGACGCGCAACGAGAAGGCGATCGCCGCTTTGCGTGCCGACCTGTCCCGCTCGGGCTCGGCGCGCTGAAGTGATCGAAGGCGTCGAAGCCGCACGGGCGGCGCTCGCCGCCGTCCGTCCCGCCTTGCTGTGGCGCCGCGAGGTTGCTGACACCGAGACGCCGGTCGCCGCGGCGCTCAAGCTGATCGAGCCCGGCCGCGGCGACTTCCTGCTTGAATCGGTCGAGGGCGGATCGGTGCGCGGGCGCCACAGCCTGATCGGGCTCGCGCCCGACTTGGTCTTCCGGGCGACCGAGGGCAGTGCCGCGATCAATGCGCGCTGGCTGACCGAGCGCGACGCCTTCGTGCCGTGCGGGGCGCCGGCGCTCGAAGCGCTGCGCGAACTTGTCGCCGATTGCCGGATGGACGTCCCGCACGAGCTGCCGCGCGCGCTCGCCTGCCTCGTCGGCTATTTCAGCTACGAGACCGTCGGGCTGGTCGAGAAGCTGCCGCGTCCGCCGGCCAATCCGGTCGGCGTCCCCGACATGATGTTCGTGCGCCCGACGGTGATCCTCATCTTCGACCGACTCGCCGACACCTTGTTCCTCGTCGCGCCGGTCTGGCCAGATCTCGCGCGTCCGCCCCAGGCTTTGGTCGACGCCGCAGCCGAGCGGATCGAGGCGACCGCCGCGCGGCTCGCCACGGCACCGCTGCCGCCGCCGGTTCGCGCCGAGCCCGAAGCGGTCGAGCCCAGCCCGGTGCTCGAACCCGGCCGCTATGGCGAGATGGTCGCCAGGGCGAAGGACTATATTTCCGCCGGCGACATCTTCCAGGTCGTGCTCGCCCAGCGCTTTACCACGCCTTTCGCACTGCCGCCGTTCGAGCTCTATCGCGCACTCCGCCGCGTGAACCCCTCGCCCTTCCTCTACCATCTCGATTTGCCCGGCTTCACGCTCACCGGATCGAGCCCCGAAATCCTCGTGCGCGCGCGCGACGGCGAGATCACGATCCGCCCGATCGCCGGCACCCGCCCCCGCGGCAAGACCGCGGCGGAGGACGAGGCCAACCGCACCAGCCTGCTCGCCGACCCCAAGGAGCGCGCCGAGCATCTGATGCTGCTCGATCTCGGCCGCAACGATGTCGGCCGCGCGGCCGAGGCGGGCAGCGTCAAGGTCACCGACAGCTATACCGTCGAATTCTACAGCCACGTCATGCACATCGTCTCGAATGTCGTGGGCCGCCTGCGTCCCGGCAGCGACGCGCTCGACGCGCTGTTCGCGGGCTTCCCTGCAGGCACGGTGAGCGGCGCGCCCAAGGTCCGCGCCTGCCAGATCATCGCCGAACTCGAGCCAGAGACGCGCGGGCCGTATGCGGGCGGCGTCGGCTATTTCTCCCCCGACGGATCGATGGACAGCTGCATCGTGCTGCGCACTGCCCTGGTCAAGGACGGGGTGATGCACGTCCAGGCCGGCGCCGGCATCGTCGCCGACTCGAACCCGGAATATGAACAGCGCGAATGCGAGGCCAAAGCCGGCGCGCTGTTCGCCGCCGCACGCGAAGCCGTGGCGAGGGCCAGCGAAGCAGGCTTCGGGCAGTAACAACTTCCCTCTCCCCTTGTGGGAGAGGGAGGGAGCCGATGAAATCGGCGGAAGGGTGAGGGGAGTCGTAGCAGGCGACGTCGCCCCTCATCCTTCCCACTCGATTTCATCGAGCGGGCCCCCTTCCTTCTCCCACAAGGGGAGAAGGAAATACCAATCAATCCCCCGGCCCCGTCACTCGCGCGGCCTTGGCCTTGGCGTCGAGCCGCTCCTGATACCATTGCTGGATCGCCGCGCGGGTGCAGCCGGTCTGTCCGCCTGTCCCCACGGGCGAGCAGCTGTTGGGCAGGCCGGCGCGGTTGAACTTCTCGACCGTCTCGACGCGATTGGTCCAGGCCTGGGCGGCGGCGCCTTCGTCGGGCTGGTTGCGGAAGCGCTTGGGGATTCGATACGGCGATTCGCCGGCATTGGCGCACACCACCACTTCGTCGGGGCTCGCCGCCTTCGGGCATTTCTCTTCGCCATAGAGCAGGATCGAGCGCACGCGCTTGGGCGGGCCGTTCTGGGCGCCGGCATCCTGCGGCGCGGCCGGCGCGGTCAACAGGGCGGCCAGGAACAAGGTGGTAAGCATGGAAACTCCTTAGATCGCGTACAACGCCTCTGTGTGCCCCGCGTTGCCGCCCCATCATGGCCGCGCCAAGGCAATTGTCCGATCGCGCGAAACGCCTTAACCGGACCTGCATGATCCTCGTCCTCGACAATTACGACAGCTTCACCTGGAACCTCGTCCATTATCTGATGGAGTTGGGCGCCGAAGTGCAGGTCGTCCGCAACGACGCGCTCACTGCGCGCGACGCGATCGCCAGCAACGCCCAGGCCTTCCTGATCTCGCCAGGCCCGTGCACACCCAACGAAGCCGGCATCAGCCTGGACCTAGTCGCCGCCTGCGCCGAACTGCGGAAGCCCCTGCTCGGCGTCTGCCTCGGCCACCAGGCGATCGGCCAGCATTTCGGCGGCCAGGTGGTGCGCGGCGGGCTGATGCACGGCAAGACCTGCCCGGTCGAGCATGACGGCACGGGACTGTTCGCCGGCCTCCCCTCGCCCTTCACCGCGACTCGCTATCATTCGCTGATCGTCACCGACATTCCCGACGATCTCGTGGTCAACGCCACCGCCGACGATGCCTCGGTAATGGGCTTCCGCCACCGCGCGCTGCCGATCCACGGCGTCCAGTTCCACCCCGAGAGCATCGCGACCGAGCACGGCCATGCGATGCTCGCCAATTTCCTGCGCCTTGCCGGCATCGAAGCAAAGGCGCTGGCTTGAGGCTCAGGACCCGGTGCAGGTCATCGGCACCATCCGCCCGACGGCATAGGTGATCCGCTTGCCCTTGCCGCGGATGCTGTGGGTCGGACTCTCATACCAGAAGCCCGATTTCGTCGGCTTGCGCTGCAATAGCACTTCCTGGTCGCTCGCGGGCGTCAGGATCCGCGCGGTCTCGCCCGCATAGGCCACGATGATTCCCGGCGCGCGATCGCAGGCATAGGTCACGCGCATGTCGGTCATCGCGGGCGGCTTGTGCGCGCAGGCTGCCAGGCTCGCCACGACGCCGATCGCCAAGAGACTGCGCATTTTCTTCTCCTTCATTTCGTCGCCCAGCGCGATCTCACACGATGCGAGGATAGCATGTATCCACGATAACAAGGGGCCGCCAATGCTATTCGTTGGGAGGGGCGAGAGGGCCCGGCTGCAAGTTGACGCGCTTGAGAAGTTGGATTTGCTCTGCTTCCGGTGGGACATGCACCGGTCAGATCTCAATCTCGCAAACCTCCATGGTTTCGTCGCGAAAACGCCCGCGTCGCGCGGGCGGCGCAACACTGTCGCCTTGGCGTTGCCTCACCGTAGTTTGGGCGTAGCGCGCGTGGCGCGTGGGCGTAGCGCAAGTGACGCGCAGAGGGCGCGCCAGTGTCGCGTCGCGGTGGCGTTAGTGCCGCGTTCCAGGCGCAAACATGGCGCTTTCCAAGCAAAACTCGCGATCGTGTCAACTTCGTCATGCGCCACAGTCCCGGGCGTGGTCGCGAAACTGCACAGTGCTGCTTGCCTCCGCGTCAGCAGGATTTGCTCGACTCAGCCCCGCCGCGCCGGAATAGAGGCGGCGTGACCGTGTCGACACTCCTCCCCGATCCTTCATCGCCGCTCGCCCGCGAGAGCGCGGCGCAGGCTTTTGCGGACATCCTGGACGGCAGCGTGCCCGAGGCCGAGATCGAAGCATTCCTGGTTGCCCTCAGCATTCGCGGCGAGACCAGCATCGAAATCGCCGAGGCCGCGCGCGCGATGCGCAACCGGCTCATCCCGATCAGCGCGCCGCCGGGCGCGATCGACGTCTGCGGGACGGGCGGCGATGGCCATCACACGCTCAACGTCTCGACTGCGGTCAGCCTCGTCGTCGCGGCGTGCGGCGTCCCCGTCGCCAAGCACGGCAACCGCGCCGCATCGTCCAAGGCCGGCGCCGCCGACACGCTCGAGGCTTTGGGCCTCAACCTGGATCGCGCCGCCGCACGCGCCGAGGAGAGCCTGCACGAGCTCGGCATTGCCTTTCTCTTCGCACAGCATCACCACCCGGCAATGGCCCGGATCGGCCCGTTGCGCCGCCGCATCGGCCGGCGGACGATCTTCAACCTGATGGGTCCGCTCGCCAATCCCGCGCACGTCACGCGCCAGCTGATCGGCATCGCCCGGCCCGATTACGCACCGATCTACGCCGAGGCGTTGCTCCAGCTCGGGGCGGAGGCGGCGGCGGTCGTGTCGGGCGAGGAGAGCCTCGACGAGCTCTCCACCGAAGGCGCGAGTATCCTCGTCAATGTCGGCAGCGCGCGCCTGCCGACGCGGATCACGCCCGAGGATGCCGGGCTGCCCCACCACCCGCTTGCGGCGATCCGCGGCGGCGATCCCGAACACAATGCGCTCGCCTTGCGCCGCCTGCTGCTCGGGGAGACCGGCGCGTATCGCGACGCCGTCTTGCTCAATGCCGCCGCCGCTTTGATGGTCGCCGGGCGCGCCGACAGCCTCGTCGACGGCGTCGAGGAAGCCGCCGAGGTGATCGATGCCGGGCTTGCCAATGCCCTGCTCGACTGCTGGATCGCCTTCGCATGAGCACGATCCTCGACACCATTCTCGCCACCAAGCGCCGTGAGGTCGCGGCGCGCCGCGCCGCGCCGATCGACCGCGCCGCGCCCTCGCCGCCGCGCGGGTTCGAGGCGGCGATCGTGGCGAAGGTTGCCCAGGGCGGCTACGGATTGATTGCAGAGATCAAGAAAGCAAGCCCATCCAAGGGTTTGATTCGAGAAGATTTTGATCCACCCGCGCATGCCCGGGCCTATCAGGCGGGTGGCGCAGCCTGCCTGTCGGTGCTCACCGATCAGGAATATTTCCAGGGGCATGAGGACTATCTGATCGCCGCGCGCGCCGCGTGCGACCTTCCGGTGATCCGCAAGGATTTCATGGTCGATCCCTGGCAGGTCGCGGAATCGCGGTCGATCGGCGCCGACGCGATCCTGATCATCGTCGCCGCGCTCGACGACACGGCGATGGCCGAGATCGAGGCCGCCGCGATCGAGCAGGGCATGGACGTTTTGGTCGAGGTCCACGATGCCGACGAACTCGAACGCGCGCTCCGGCTCAAGTCGCGGTTGATCGGCGTCAACAATCGCAACTTGAAGACGTTCGAAGTCGATCTTCAGAAAACCTACGAGCTTGTCCGGCACGCGCCGAAAGATTGCACGTTCGTGGCCGAATCCGGCCTCACTAGCCGCGCCGATCTCGACGCGATGGCCGAGCACGCCATCCGCTGCTTCCTGATCGGCGAATCGCTGATGCGGCAGGACGATGTCGAAGCCGCGACGCGGGCGCTGGTCGGGTGAGCGGGCTGGCGTCCCCTATCCCTCTCCCCTTGTGGGAGAGGGAGGGAGCCGACTTAGTCGGCGGAAGGGTGAGGGGGAGTGAGACTCACGCCCCCTGATCCTTCCCACTCGCTTCGCGAGCGGGCCCCTTCCTTCTCCCACAAGGGGAGAAGGAGCGCATGACTCTCACCCACCTCGATGAAACCGGCGCCGCGCGCATGGTCGATGTCGCCGGCAAGCCCGTCACCGCGCGCGAGGCAGTCGCCACGGGCCGCATCACGATGTCGCGCGAAGCCGCTGCGGCGATCCGCGACGGCAGCAGCAGGAAGGGCGACGTCCTCGCCACCGCACGGATCGCGGGAATCATGGCGGCCAAGCGGACCGCCGAGTTGATACCATTGTGCCATCCGCTGCCCCTCACCCGCGTGGCCGTCGATCTCGCGCTCGATGAGACCGGCGTCACCGTGACCGCCACTGCGGCAACCGAAGGCAAGACCGGAGTCGAGATGGAGGCGCTCACCGCCGCGAGCGTCGCACTGCTGACGGTCTACGACATGGCCAAGGCGCTCGACAAGGCAATGGTAATCGCCGGAATCCGCCTCGTGTCGAAGAAGGGCGGCAAGTCCGGCGACTGGTCCGCCTGACGCGCCCTTGGCCAAGCCTTCGCGGCGTCCCGCTCAAGCTGTCCCGCGAATTAGGGATTCTACAACCGCTTTGATTAACCTGGCTTTCAGGCCGCTTAAGCATTGCTCGCCCCGGGGCCGCGTTGGAAAAGCAGGATGATTCAAGCACTCAGGTCGGCCACGATTTTCTCGCTGTCGGCCGAACGTCCCCAGGCGGTCCGCCAGCAGCCCGACGCGCAGGCCGCGTTCGATACGGCCTTCCTCGTTGGCGACGAGGTGCGCCTCCCCTGCTCGCTTCAGCGGCTATCGTCGGCAGGCGCCACGCTCCAGATCGACGCAGCGCTCGCCGAGGCTGAGCCTCTGTGTCTCGAAATGATCAGCGGCCAGGCGATCCCGGGCACGATCGACTGGCGCGCCGAGGGCGAGATCGGCTTCCTCTTCGACGAGCCGATCGACATCATCGCCACGCTGGCGCGGACGCTGGCGAACCTCCCCGCCGAGCGCCGCAGCATGCCGCGCGTCGAGGTGAACCAGCTCGTCTCGATCCGCGCAGGAAGCAAGGTCGAGCACGCACGCACCCGCAACATCTCGCAGGGCGGCGTCGGCATCGAGACCAAGCTCGATCTGGCGATCGGCGACGCCGTGCAGCTGACCTTCGATACGCTCCGCCCGCTCGACGGCGTAGTCCGCTGGACGCAGGACGGCCATGCCGGCATCGCCTTCAACGAAGAGCTAGGCTGGCAGACGCTGATGCCGTGGCTACGCCACGTCCAGCGCGCGCAGGCCAGCGCGGCTCCCGCCGTCGCGCCCACGCCGCTCAATCCCGAGGGCGACGGCCTGATCCCCGACAAGCACGCGATCCGCCTCGACGCGCCCGCCAGCGTCCGCGAAGGCGTGCGCTGGTGGAATGCCCGCGTCCGCGGCCTGACGGCGCACCTCGTCGAGCTCGAGACCCGTGCGATGTTCGCGCCCGGCGCCCAGCTCTGGGTGTCTCTTCCCGAAATCGGCGGCGGACCGGCCAACGTCATCGAATCGCGGCACAACCGCATCCTCTGCGAATTCCGCCTGCCGCTGCGCCCGCGCGAGCTGAGCCTCGTATCGAGCGGACAGACGCCGCGCTGAGCCTGGCTAGGGATCGGAGCGTCGACACAGCGGCGCGGGCACCTCCGGGAACCCAGTATTAATACGTAGGGCGCTACCTCGCAGGCCGGGGGATCGTCATGCACAGCGCAAATCGCAACATTCTTTGGTGTGCCTTGGGCGTCGCCGCCTTGCTGGCGATCCTGCTCTGCGGCCTCTCCAGCCTGTCGCTCGCCGCCGACTCGATCCTGTGGGCAGTCGCAATGGCGACCGGCGCGCTCGTCTGTCTCCTCCGGCCTCCCCACACCTTCTCGACGCAGGCTGGATTGGTGCGCTTCCTGGAAGGTGCCGTGATCCTCGTGATTTCCGGCACTTTGGGAGCGGTACTGACCTATGTGTCGATGCGGCACTCCTCCGGCTTTTCCGACGCATTGCTCGACCGTGCGGACGACGCGTTGGGCTTCCGCTGGCCAGCGGCCCGGGCCGCGGCGGAAGCCTGGCCGGCGATATTGCACGTCCTGGAGATGGCTTATTCGAGTTTCGCGTGGATGCCGTTGCTGATTCTGTTCCTGCTGAGCAGGAGCGACCGTCCGGAACGTATCTATCTGTTTCTTACTGCTTATGGGCTCGCGCTCGCAGTAACCGTGGTGATCTTCCATTTCTTCCCCGCCCGCGCCGCCTTCGCGCATTATTGGCCAACAGGCAGCGCATTTCCTGCAAATGCGGAAAGCTATGGCCGGGCCATCGCAAACCTGCGCAGCGGCGCGCCAGGACCAATCAACCTTCTCGAACTGGAAGGGATCGTTACCTTCCCGAGCTTTCATGGCACGATGGCGATCCTCTATGTCTGGGCCGCCTGGCGCGAAGCCGGCTGGTTGCGGATCCCGCTGGTCGCGATCAATGGGCTCATGTGGCTAGCGGCAGTTCCAGTCGGTGGCCACTATATGGTCGACCTGCTCGGCGGATCGATCGTCGCTCTCGGCGGGATTGCCATGGCGCATCAGCTCTTCGGTGACCGCCGTGCTTCGGCAATGCCGCGGTTCCGGCGCATCATCGCACAAGATGGGGTGCCTGAAATGGGGCTGGCAGGCGCGTCCGCAGGTACGCAGGTCGCACGAACCTAGCGCTTGCGTCGCGCCCGCCTTCGCGGCCATGGCTGACGCGATGTCCCCGCTCCTCCCTCTCGACCAGGTCTGGTCGCGGCTGTTCGCGCTGGCGTTGCCGCTACCGACCGAGCACGTCCCGCTTGCGGCCACCGGCGGGCGTTGGGCAGCAGCCGATCTGCGCGCCTTGCGGACCCAGCCCAGCACCGACCTTTCCGCGATGGACGGCTATGCGCTCCGCTTCGCCGACCTGCCGGGCCCGTGGCGCGTGATCGGCGAGAGCGCCGCCGGCCGCGGCTTCGCCGGCACCCTGGGCTCGGGCGAGGCGGTGCGGATCTTCACCGGTGCGCCGCTGCCGCCGGGTAGCGACACCGTGCTGGTCCAGGAAGAAGCGGAGCGCGAAGGCGACACCCTCCGCCTCGCCGGCGAAGGCCCGCCATCGCAAGGGCGCAACGTCCGCCGCCGCGGCCTCGATTTCTCCGAGGGCGACCTGCTCGTCCGTGCCGGCCAACGCCTCACCCCCGCGCGCCTGGCATTGGCCGGCACCGCGGGGCACGGCCAGCTCGCGGTGCGTCGCAAGATCCGCGTCGCGATCGCCGCGACCGGTGACGAGCTGGTCGCGCCGGGCAGCCCCATCGGTGAGTCCCAGCTTCCCGAAACCAACCGGCTGATGCTCGCCGCGCAGCTCGCCGATCTGCCCGTCGAATTGATCGACCTCGGCATCCTGCCCGATCGCCAGGATGTGCTCGAGCGCGCCTTTCGCGCCGTCGATGCCGACCTGCTGGTCACCAGCGGCGGCGCGTCGGTCGGCGATCACGATCTCGTCCGCCCGGCGCTGGTCGCCGCGGGTGCGGCGATCGACTTCTGGCGAATCGCGCTGCGCCCGGGCAAGCCGATGATGGCAGGCAAGCGCGGGGACTTGATCGTGCTCGGCCTGCCGGGCAACCCGGTCTCGGCGTTCGTCACGGCATTGCTCTTCGTCCGCCCGCTCGTCGCGCACCTCGCCGGCGCCGCCGATCCGCTGCCGCGAACGCGCACCGCAACGCTCGGCGAGCCGCTACCGGCCAATGGCGAGCGCACCGATTATCTCCGCGCCGAGATGCGCGGCGACCGGGTCTTCGCCTCGACATTGCAGGACAGTGCGATGCTCCAGGCGCTCGCCCGCGCGACTTGTCTCGTCATCCGCGAACCCCATGCGCCGACGGCGCAAACCGGCGACTCGGTGGAAATCCTCGACCTCGCTTGACAAGCGCCAGGAACATTGCATAAACGTTCCGTGTCTGTTCTGGACAGGAGGATTGGGATGCTCACCCGCAAGCAGCACGAGCTCATCTGCTTCATTGCCGATCGCTTGGCCGAGACCGGCGTTTCGCCTTCGTTCGAGGAAATGAAGGAAGCGCTCGACCTCAAGTCCAAGTCGGGCGTGCACCGGCTGATCAGCGCGCTCGAGGAACGCGAGTTCATCCGGCGCCTGCCCAATCGTGCGCGCGCGCTCGAAGTGCTCCGTATGCCCGAGCGCGGCGACGTCAAGAAGCCGGCCAAGGGCGACGGCGCGCAGCCCGCAACTTTGACAACTTCGGCACCCGCAAAGGCCACGCCACCAACACCGGCCAACGACGTGATCGAGATCCCGCTCCACGGCCGCATCGCCGCGGGCACCCCGATCGAGGCGCTCGAAGGTGCTTCGATGCTTCCCGTCCCCGCGGCGCTGCTCGGCTCGGGCGAACATTATGCGCTCGAAGTGGCCGGCGATTCGATGGTCGAGGCAGGCATTCTCGACGGCGACTATGCGCTGATCCGCCGCACCGAGACTGCGCGCGACGGCGAGATCATCGTCGCACTGATCGACGATAGCGAGGCGACGCTCAAATATTTCCGCAAGGAAGGCGCAATGGTCCGCCTCGACCCGGCGAACCGCGACTATAGCGCCCAGCGCTACCGCCCCGATCAGGTGCGCGTACAGGGCCGGCTGGCGGGACTGCTGCGACGGTATTGAGGAGCGGGCGCGTCTGAGCCCCCTCTCCCTGAGGAGCATCAGGTCAGCCAGGCCCCCGGCACGGCCTGAACAGCGCTGGGCAGTTTTTACCTGACGCTGGGTCGGGATGGGGTCCGTTCGCGAGCGAAGGTCCTCATCTGACGGGAGTTGCGCCACCTCGCCTTCGCTGGCGTAGCGCCCTGGTACGGCGGCTGCACGGTCAGCGGGGCGAGCCAGGGATGCGATCCGCCGCCCCGAACGGTCCGTACCCGGGCATCGGCGAAATTGATTGCCACGCCCCCCGTGTGCGCCAGCGTGTCGCGGTCCAGCCGCAGCCAGTGCGGGTGGCAGTCCGGCGGCAGGCGGCGTTCGCTGACCACCACGTCGGCGGCGGCGCACGCAGCAACCATCTCTCGCCACGATACCATATAGCCGCTGCGCGTCGCGAGCACCCGCCAGCGCCGCGCGCCCGCCGTCACTTCGACCAGGCAAAGATCGGGACTGCACCGCGCCCCCGACACCTCGGAGAGCAACGCGAGTTGCCCATCCTCGGCGCCGCTATTCTCGCCGAGCATCGCGCGGGTATAATCGCCGGCGCGGTCGCGCAGCAGCGCCATCTCGCCATTGGCCATGCGGATTGCGAGGTGGCGGCCGTCGCCCGTGACCAGCAGGTCGGGCGGCGGGGTGAGCAGCGCCCAGCCCAGCCCGATTGCGAACGGTATCGTGCCCGCCCAGCGCACCCGCGTGCGCCACAAGGCAACCCACAGCCCGCCCGCGACGATCAGCGCATAGGCCCCGGCCGGCATCGCCGGCAGCGCCGCGACTGCCCCCGGCGCCGAGGCAGTGGTGTGCGCGAGCCAGAGCAGCAGGTCGAGCGCCCGCGCAGTCAGCCACCAGACCGGCCCGCCGATCCCGCCAAGGTCGAGCGCCAGCGCCAGCGCCTCGAGCGGCATGATCACGAAGGTGGTCAGCGGGATCGCGACGATATTGGCGAGCGCGCCGTAGATCCCGGCCTTGTGGAAGTGGAACAGCCCGATCGGCATCAGCGCGAGCTCGACCGCGACGCCGGTGAGCAGCAGCGAGGCGAGGCTGCGCAGCAGGCGCCGGCCGCGCCCTTCTTCGCGCGGCTTGAACCAGCCGCGGACGCGCGGACTCTCATGAAGCGCGACGATCGCGGTCACCGCGGCGAAGCTCAGCTGGAAGCTCGGCCCGGCCAGCGCCTCGGGCCAGAGCAGCAACACGACGAACGCGCCCGCCGCGACCAGCCGCAAGGTGATCGCCTCGCGCCCGAGGCTGAGCGCAAGCAGGACGAGCAACGCCGCCGCGCACGAGCGGATCGTCGGCACTTCGGCGCCGGTCAGCCAGGTATAGCCGATCGCCGCCAGCGCGCCCGCCCCCGCTGCGACGAGCGGCAGCCGCCAGCGCAAGGCAAGTGTCGGGCTAAGCGAGAGCAGCCGCAGCACCAGCAGCATCGCCGCCGCGGTCACGGCAGTGACGTGGAGCCCGCTCACCGACAGCAGATGCGCGAGCCCCGAGCGCCGCATCGCGTCCGAATCCGCCTCGGCGATCGCGCCTTGGTCGCCGGTGGCGAGCGCGCTGGCGATCCCGCCGCCGCTCCCCGCGATCCGCGACTGGATATGCGCGGAGAGCCGCGTCCGCAGATCGGCGCCCGGCGCGGCGGCGGGGGCGACCACCTCGACGGGCGCGAAGCCCTTGCCCGTCGCGCCGAGCCCGGCGAACCAGGCGACGCGGGCGAAATCATAGGCGCCGGGCACCGCGGCGCTCGGCGGCGGCATCAGCCGCGCGCGCAGCCGGATCACCGCACCGCGCGCGATCCCCGCCACCGAATCGGCCTCGGCGAGGTTGACGCGCAGCCGCGGCGGCAGGTCGGCATGCCCGAGCGGCGCCAAGGTGATGCGCACCATCTCGCGCGCCGGAAGCTGCTCTACCCGCTCGACGCGGCCGGTGACGATCACTACCGCCGGACGCGCGAGCACCGGCGCGGCGACGCGTTCGCTCCGCCACCAGATCAGCACGCACCCCGCGGCCAATACCACGCCGGCGATCGCCACCACCCGCGGCGCCCTGCCCCCACCCGGCAGCGCGATCGCCACCAGCGCCAGCGCGAGCCCGCCGAGGATGAACCCGATCCAGCGCGTGGCATCGGGCAGCACGAACCACGCGGTGATCCCGGCCCCGAGCATCACCGGCAGCCACAGCACCAATTGCTCGCGCTCGGCCTCGAGCCATTCCTCGATACGGCGATTGCCATGGCGAAGCGCCGTCCGCGCCCCCATTTGAAGGGCGGGCAACCCCGTGCTAGGGGCCTCGGCGGCTGAGCTGGCCATCGATTTCACAGTCTGGGAGCACGCGCGGTTGAGCGCAACATCTGATACCGGCGGCAAGCCCGTCGTCACGCGCTTCGCGCCCTCGCCTACCGGGTACCTCCATATCGGCGGTGCGCGCACCGCCTTGTTCAACCTGCTGTTCGCCCGCCACCACGGCGGCAAGTTCCTGCTGCGCATCGAGGATACCGATCGCGCGCGCTCGACCGAGCCGGCGATCGCCGCGATCCTCGACGGGATGCGCTGGCTCGATCTCGAATGGGACGGCGAGGAAGTCTACCAGTTCGCCCGCGCAGCGCGCCACGCCGAGGTCGCGCACCAGATGCTCGCCAACGGCCACGCCTATAAGTGTTTCGCGACCGCCGAGGAGCTCGAGGCGATGCGCGCCGAGCAGCGCGCCAACAAGCAGCCGCTGCGCTATGACGGCCGCTGGCGCGACCGCGACGCGAGCGAGGCCCCAGAAGGCGCGCCCTTCGTCCTGCGCCTCAAGGCGCCGCGCGAGGGCAGTGTCACGATCGAGGACCAGGTCCAGGGCGCGGTCACCGTCAACAACAGCGAGCTCGACGACATGGTCCTGCTCCGCTCGGACGGCACGCCGACCTATATGCTCGCAGTGGTGGTCGACGATCACGACATGGGCGTCACCCACGTCATTCGCGGCGACGATCACCTCAACAACGCCTTCCGCCAGCTGCCGATCTACCGAGCGATGAACGCGATAGAGGGGGGCTGGGACGACCCGACCTATGCGCACATCCCGCTGATCTTCAATCCCGACGGCACCAAGATGTCGAAGCGCAAGAACGCGGTCGCGGTCGACGAATATCGCGATGCGCTCGGGCTGCTGCCGGAGGCGGTGTCGAACTACCTGTTGCGCCTCGGCTGGGGGCATGGCGACGACGAGATCATCAGCCGGGAACAGGCAGTCGAGTGGTTCGATCTGGCCGGCGTCGGCCGCAGCCCGTCGCGCTTCGACCTCAAGAAGCTCGAAAACCTCAACGGCCATTATATCCGTCAGGCCGATGACGGACGCCTCGCCGCGCTCGTCGCCCAGCGGCTGCCGCTGGAAATCTCCGAGGCGCAATCGACCCTGCTTCAGGCGGCGATGCCGTCGCTCAAGCCGCGCGCCGCGAATTTGAACGAGATCGCTGAAGGCGCGATGTTCCTTTTCAGGACGCGCCCGCTGGAACTCGACGAGGGCGCCAGCGCTTTGCTCGCGGGCGATGCGCCTGCGCTCCTGTTTCGGATTCATGTCGCGCTTGACGCGGCCGGAAGCTGGGATACGGAGACGCTCGAAGCGGCGGTACGCACCGTCGCCGACGATGCGGGGGTCAAGCTCGGCGCCGTCGCGCAGCCTTTGCGCGCGGCACTCGTTGGGCGGAAGACCTCTCCGGGCATCTTCGACGTTCTGGCATTGCTGGGACGGGAAGAGAGCCTGGCCCGCATCGCCGATCAAATGACCAAGCCCGCCTGATCGGGCCAGACAAGGACGACGTGTATGAGCGACACCGCGAAGCTTCAGGTTCCGGGTAAGGAAGTCGAATACCCGATCCTCACGGGCAGCGTCGGCCCCGACGTCGTCGACATCCGCAAGCTTTATGCCCAGACCGGCAAGTTCACCTACGATCCCGGCTTCACGTCGACCGCTTCGTGCGAATCGGGCCTGACCTATATCGACGGCGACGAAGGCGTTTTGCTTCACCGCGGCTATCCGATCGGCCAGCTCGCCGAGCAGTCGAGCTTCATGGAAGTCGCCTATCTGCTGCTCAACGGCGAGCTGCCGGGCGCGGAAGAGCTGGCGAAGTTCAACACCACGATCACGCGCCACACGATGCTCCACGAGCAGCTGGCAACCTTCTATCGCGGCTTCCGTCGCGATGCGCATCCGATGGCGGTGATGTGCGGCGTCGCCGGCGCGCTTTCGGCCTTCTACCACGATTCGACCGACATCACCGATCCAAAGCAGCGCATGATCGCGTCGCACCGGCTGATCGCCAAGATGCCGACGATCGCGGCGATGGCGTACAAGTACAGCGTCGGCCAGCCGTTCCTCTATCCGGACAACGACCTCAGCTATACCGGCAACTTCCTGCGCATGACCTTCGGCGTGCCCGCAGAGAAGTATGAAGTGAACCCGGTGGTCGAGAAGGCGCTCGACCGCATCTTCATTCTCCACGCCGATCATGAGCAGAACGCCTCGACCTCGACCGTGCGTCTCGCCGGCTCGTCGGGCGCCAATCCGTTCGCCTGCATCGCGGCGGGCATTGCCTGCCTGTGGGGCCCGGCGCATGGCGGCGCCAACGAGGCGGCGCTCAACATGCTCCACGAGATCGGCCGTCCCGAGCGCATTCCCGAGTTCATCGCGCGCGCCAAGGACAAGAACGATCCGTTCCGCCTGATGGGCTTCGGTCACCGCGTCTACAAGAACTACGATCCGCGCGCGACCGTGATGCAGAAGACCGTTCGCGAAGTGTTCAAGGAACTGAACGTCACGGATCCGGTGTTCGAAGTCGCGCTCCAGCTCGAGGAAATGGCGCTCAAGGACGATTATTTCGTCGAGAAGAAGCTGTTCCCCAACGTCGATTTCTATTCGGGCGTGATCCTTTCGGCGATCGGCTTCCCGACGACGATGTTCACGGCATTGTTCGCGCTCGCCCGCACTGTCGGCTGGGTTGCGCAGTGGAACGAGATGATCTCGGACCCCGAGCAGAAGATCGGCCGCCCGCGCCAGCTCTACACCGGCCCGACCCAGCGCGAATACGTCCCCATCGACAAACGCTGACGCGCTGACGCAGCCTTCGATCGCCCAGGTCGTTACGCCTCCAATAGTTTGTAACGACTTCAGCCAAACTTCCCTCTCCCCTTGCTAGGGGAGAGGATAGCGCAGCTTGGCAGCTTGCTGCCTAGCGTAGCTTGGTGAGGGGTAGAGCGGCGCTTAGCGCCGCGGGGGGGGGGGGGGGGG
>NZ_JBYSXG010000089.1:0-9124 GCF_058782005.1 Sphingomonas sp. FW306-1B-B10E | reverse complement strand
ACCCCAACCCCTCCCCTGAAGGGGAGGGGCTTTAAATCATGTTCGGCACCACCTTCATCCTCGCGATCCGCTCGATCTTCCGGCACAAATTGCGCTCGTTCCTGACCACGCTCGGCATCATCATCGGCGTCGCCGCGGTGGTCGCGATGGTCACGCTGGGGAAGGCGACCACCAAGGCGGCGCAGGCGCAGGTCGCCAGCCTCGGCACCAACGTCCTCCAGATCCGCCCGGGCCAGGGCTTCGGCCGGGGCGGCGGCGGGCCGCGCCCGCCCGACTTCAAGGAAGCCGATGTCGAGGCGGTCGCGCGCCAGGTCGCCGGGGTCAACGCCGTCGCCCCGCAGGCGCAGTCAACCGCTACGGTAATCTATCAGGGCGCCAACTGGTCGACGACGATCAACGGCACCACCAACGCCTTCTTCCAGGTCCAGCCCTGGCCCCTGGTCTCGGGCCGCACCTTCAGCCGCGCCGAGGAGCAGGCGGGCAAGGCGGTGTGCATCATCGGCAATACGATCCGCACCAACCTGTTCCGCGGCGGCGAGGCGGTCGGCGAGCGGCTCCGCGTCAACGGCGTGTCGTGCGACGTGATCGGCACGCTCTCGACGCGTGGCCAGGGCGGGTTCGGCGACCAGGACGACGTGATCATCATGCCGATCAAGCAGGTCCAGCGCCGCTTTACCGGCAGCCGCGACATCCGGCTGATGCTGGTCGGAGTCGACCCCGCCTATGACGGCGCGCAGGTCCAGGCCTCGATCCAGCAGGTGCTGCGCGAGCGCCGCCAGATCACCGGCGGCAAGGAAGACGATTTCAACATCTTCGACACAGCGCAAATCAGCGCGACGCTGACCGGGATCACCACCCTGCTCACCCAGATCGTCACCGCGGTGGCGGCGATCAGCCTCGTCGTCGGCGGGATCGGGATCATGAACATCATGCTCGTCTCGGTGACCGAGCGGACGCGCGAGATCGGCATCCGCCTGGCGATCGGCGCGGTCGCCAGCGAAGTGCTGATGCAGTTCCTGATGGAAGCGGTGGTGCTGTCGTGCCTGGGCGGGCTGGTCGGGCTGCTCGTCGCACAGCTCGTCGTGTTCGGGCTCGCGCCGCTGATGCAGGTCGAGTTCCTGTTCGAGCCCAAGATCAACATGATCGCGTTCCTGGTCTCGGCGCTGATCGGCGTGGTATTCGGCTATTTTCCCGCGCGAAGGGCGGCGAGCCTCAACCCGATCGACGCATTGCGGCACGAATGAGCCGAAATCCTCCCCCGGAGGGGGAGGTGGCGGCCGCAGGCTGACGGAGGGGTATTCTCCACCAGCGATATCGCCCGTGGAGAATACCCCTCCACCAGCTTCGCTGGTCCCCCTCCCCCTCCGGGGGAGGATCCTACTTCCCGTCGGTCGGCAGGCCGTAGAGCTTGCGCAATTCTTCCAGATCGTCGCGCGTGTCGACATCGACCAGCTCCGCCGGGCTGGTCACGACATGGTGCCCGCGCTTGATCAGCTCGCGGCCGCCCTCGTCGCCCTCGATCTTGAGCAGGTCGTCGAACATGTTCTTGCCGAACAAAGCCGGGGGGCGCGGCTGCACGCCGTCGCTCGACGCGACGATCGTGTCGAATCCGTCGGCGGCGTCGAACAGCCGGTAGATATGCGCCGCGGTCACGCGCGGCATGTCGGCGAGCGCGACCAGCACCGCGTCGGCGCCCGCGTCGCGCGCCACCGACACGCCATGGCACAACGAGCGCGCCTGCCCGGACGAAGGATCGGGGTTGTCCTCGACCTGGTAGCCGAGCGCGGCGAAATCCAGGCTGGTGTCCGAAACCACCGCGATGCGCGTGAGGAACGGGATATTCTCGAGCGCGGTCACGACGTGGAACGCCAGCGGCTTGTCGAGGAACGGCTCGGCGAGCTTGTCGGCATCGGCGAAGCGCAGAGAGCGCCCCGCCGCGAGCAGGATCAGAGCAGTCCGTTCAGGCGCGAGCATGAAAACTCCTTATCATTGCAGCAGCGATCGATAGCGCGATCTCGGCCGGACCGATCCCGCCAATATCGATTCCGGCGGGCCCTTCGATCCGCGCGAGGTCAGCCTCGCCTACCCCGGCCGCGGCGAGCCGTTCCAGCCGCGCGGCGTGGCTCTTGCGCGAGCCCAAAGCCGCGACATAGCCCGTCGGATGCTGGAGCGCGGCGATCAATCCGGCATCATCGATCTTGGGATCGTGGCTGAGCGTCACCACCGCGGTGGCGGGGTCGGGGCGTAATGCAGTCACCGCCTCGTCGGGCCAGCGATCGTCGAGGATCACGCGGGGGAAGCGCTCCTCGGTGAGGAAGCGCCCGCGCGGATCGATCACCTGCGTCGCGATGCCGAGCTCGCGCGCCAGCCCCGCGAGCCGCTGCGCGATCTGCACCGCACCGACGATCAGCAGCCGCCGCGGCGGATCGTAGCGATTGACGAACTCCCCCGCGGTGCCGGGCGCGCTCCGCCCGGTCGCGAGATCGGTGGCGACGTCGAACGCCGCGCCCTGTGCGCGGGCCCCTGCGATCGCCTCGAACAATTGCGGGTGAAACCCTTCGGCCGAAACCGGCTGGACCAACACCGCGATCTCCCCGCCACACGGCAGCCCGACTTCCCAGGCCGCGGCATCGGCGACGCCATAATGCTTCACCACCGCCGGCGCGCCCGCGATCACCGCCTCGGCGGTCGCGAGGATATCGGTCTCGACACAACCGCCCGACACCGATCCCTCGAACCGCCCGTCGCCATGGACGAGCATATGGCTCCCGCGCGGCCGCGGCGCCGAGCCCCAGGTCGACACCACGGTGGCGAGCGCCATCGGCGCGCCCTGCCACGCCTGGGCAGCCGCCAACACGCTGTCGTTTTCCGCCACGCTCCGCCTCGCTCCCGTCACACACCCCCGATAACGCGTGGGCCATGGAAAGTTTCGTGGCAAGATCGTTGGCGGTTGCGGCATTGCTGCTGGCGCAGGCCTGTGTCGGCGTGCAGGAGAAAACCATGCCCGCCTCCCCGATCGTCATCGCGCACCGCGGCGCCAGCGGCGAGCGGCCCGAGCATACCCTGCTCTCCTACCAGCTCGCGATCGAGCAGGGCGCCGATTTCATCGAGCCCGATCTGGTGCCGACAAAGGACGGCGTTCTCGTCGCGCGCCACGAGAACGAGATATCGGGCACGACGAACGTCGCCGACCATCCCGAATTCGCCGGTCGCAAGGCGACCAAGACGATCGATGGCGCGGCGGTGACGGGTTGGTTCACCGAGGATTTCACCCTCGCCGAACTGAAGACGTTGCGTGCCAAAGAGCGCCTCCCCCAGCTCCGTCCCGGCAACACCCGCCATGACGGCCAAGCCGAGATCCCGACGCTCGACGAGATCATCGCGCTCGCCAAGAGGGCGTCGCGCGAGACGGGCCGGGCGATCGGCATTTATCCCGAGACCAAGCACCCAAGCTATTTCGCGTCGATCGGGCTGCCGCTCGAGGCGCGGCTGGTCGCCAAGCTGCGCGAAGCCGGCTGGGACCGCGCCGACGCGCCAGTGTTCATCCAGTCGTTCGAAGTCGCCAACCTCCGCCAGCTCAAGCGGATGACGCGCGTGCCCCTTATCCAGCTGATGGCCGCGACCGGCGGTCCTGCCGACCATGCCGAACCGAGCTATGCGGCGATGGCGACGCCAGCGGGGCTGGCCAAGATCGCCGAATATGCCACCGGCATCGGCCCCGAGCGGACGATGATCGTCCCGGCGTCGGGTCCGGCCACGAGCCTCGTCGCCGATGCGCATGCGGCGGGGCTCAAGGTCCACCCATGGACCTTCCGCGCGGAGAACTTCTTCCTGCTCCCGGCGTATCGGAGCAGCGCCGCACCGGCCGAACATGGTCGTCTCGCCGAGGAAATCGCGTATTTCATCGGACTTGGCGTGGACGGATTGTTCAGCGATTACCCATATATAGCGGTATCCGCGCGCGCTGCCTCGGCGACGCCCGCCCATCGAAGGTAAGTGCCATGCGCCGATTGCTCCTCCCGATCCTCGCCACGCTGCCGTTGCTGACCGGCGGCTGCATCGCCAAGACCGCGTGGGACGTCGCCACTTTGCCGGTCAAGGCGGGCAGCCAGGTCGTCGACTGGAGCACGACGAGCCAGGAAGAGGCCGACCGCAACTACGGCAAGAAGATGCGCGAGAAGGAAGCGCGCGAGGGCAAGGAGCGCCGCAAGCGCGAGAAGGAATGCCGCAAGAACCCGGATTCCTGCGGCGCCTATGAGGGCTACCGCGCGTCCGATCCGAACTGAGGGCTTGGACGCCCGAGATCGGGTAAAAAAAGCCATCATTGCCTTCTAGCCCTCTCCCGCCTTCGCGGGAGAGGGTTGGGTGAGGGTCTTCTTTCTTCTACTTCGTGTCGCATGCGCACGCCTGTCCGCCGAAAGACGAGTTCCCATGCGTCGTCGCTCCGCAAGGACGCGACCGATGCCGAGCGCCCGCGCTGGGGTTCGCTGCGGGCTGACGAGGCAAAAGAAGAAGACCCTCACCCAACCCTCTCCCGCGAAAGCGGGAGAGGGCTTAAAGAAGAACCAGCCGGTAGTGGGAGGTGTCCCCTCGGTCGCTTGCTAGTCTTCACTCCCATCGCCATTCCGCCCCAAAATCTCCGCCACCGCACGCAGCACCTCGGGCCGCATCTGCACCCATAAATGGCTGCTCCGGACCTCTATCGCTGCGCCTGGCGAGCCCTCGGGCTCGCGGCAGATCAGGCCGTTGACCAGCCCGTCGCTGCGGCTCCAGATCGCGGTGGCGGGAACCGGCAGCGGCCGCGCCGCCTCTTCCAGCCGGGCGCTCAGCGCCGGATCGTCGATCTTCTCGCCGGTCAGCCACTCGAACGGCCGCCAGACATTGGTCGAGGTCGGCGGTCCGGCGAAGGGCGAACTGATCGTGATCACTTCGCGGACATGCTCGGGGTGCCGGTGCGCCGCGACGCGCGCCATGATCCCGCCGAGCGACACGCCAATCAAGGTGACCTTCTCGCCAGTCTCGGCGTGCAGCGCCGCGATCCGCGCCATCAGCCGCTCGCCCTCGGGCCCGACTGCGCGCACGCCGAGGTTGCGGCCCAACGCCCAGCCTTCGGCGCGGTAGCCGAGGCGATTGAGATAACGCCGCATCACGAAGTTCGAACGGTCCGAATTGACCAGCCCGGGCAGCAGGATCACCGGGCGGCCGTCGCCCGGCGGCACGTCCGCCAGCATCTTGCGATCCCGGAGCAACTGTCCCAGCCCCCAGGCCGCGCGCGGCCATTCGGAGAGCAAGGCAAGCGGCGGCGGCGGCACTTCGGCGGAGGCAGGGACTGCCAGTCTCAGAACCATTGCATCACTCCCGACGGAAACGGCGTCCACCTGCCCACCCGAACGCCCGCCGCGGCGAGCGCCTCGCCGGTCCAGGCATTGCAGGTGCGCAGCAGGCTGTAGCCGCCCCGCGCGACATAGAACGCGTCAGCCGCGCCATAGCCGCGTGCCGCCGGCCCTTCGCCGAACGTCCCCCGGATGAATGCGACGAGCCGGCGATATTCCTCCGGCCGCAGCACGATCGCCTTGGCGTTCGTGCCGACTTGCGGCGCGGCGATGTGCGAGACGTGCACCACCGTATCGCCCGCGCCCACGAACGCCCGCGCCACGCGGATCGGGTTCACATCCCACCAGGTCGGCGTGTTGAGGTAGAAATCGCGGTCGCCCCAGCCGAAGGCGAGGTGGCTCGCCCCGGCGCGCGCGGGATCGGCAAGGTCGCCGGGCCGCAGCAGATCGTCCCATGCCACGCCCTCCGCCGAGGCCGGCAACACGAGATCGGTGTGGATGCCGTTGTCGATCACATAGACGGTCACGCCCTGCGCCGCCGGCGTCCACTCGCGATTCGTCGGAACCGCGCTTCCCGCCAGCCCGGCGAGGAAATAGCATAAAAAGATCGCGCCGAATCCGAGCACGATCCGCATCGTCCAGCGCCTCGCTCGTACGAAGCCGTTTCGTATCATTTGCAACAATGCTATGCCGGTTCCGATGACCAACGACACCCATGTCCTCGACCGTCCGCCCGAAGGAGCGGCCGCCGACTGGACGATACCGCAGAACTGGCAGGCGTACACTGCCGAGGAGCACGCCACCTGGGACACGCTGTTCGCGCGCCAGGCGAAACTGCTTCCCGGGCGCGCCTCGGGGGCGTTCCTCAAGGGGCTGGACGCGCTGCGCCTGTCCGAATCGGGCATTCCCAATTTCGAGGAGCTGTCCGAGCGGCTGATGAAGCTGACCGGCTGGCAGGTCGTGGCGGTGCCGGGGCTCGTCCCCGACGACGTGTTCTTCGATCACATGGCCAATCGCCGCTTCGTCGCGGGCAATTTCATCCGCCGCCCCGACCAGCTCGATTACATCCAGGAGCCCGACGTCTTCCACGACGTGTTCGGCCATGTGCCGATGCTCGCCGACCCGGTGTTCGCCGACTATCTCGAAGCCTATGGCCGCGGCGGGGTGCGCGCGATGGAGCTGGGCGCGCTCAAACAGCTCGGCCGGCTCTATTGGTACACCGTCGAGTTCGGCCTGGTGCAGGAGGCCGAGGGACTGCGCATCTACGGCGCCGGAATCGTGTCGAGCTCTGCCGAGAGCCGCTTCGCGCTCGACGATCCGAGTCCCAACCGCATTGGCTTCGACCTCGAGCGCGTGATGCGCACCGACTATCGGATCGACGACTTCCAGCAGAATTACTTCGTGATCCCGAGCTTCGACGAGTTGTTGCGCGTGACGATCGAGACCGACTTCGCGCCGATGTACGAAGAGATAGTGCCGTTGCCCGATATTCCGATCGCGGAAATATTGCCCGGCGACGAAGTGATCACGCGGGGCACACAGGAACATGCGAGAGCGCGGGGGTGACGCAGCCCTTCCTTCGACTGTACGGGGCGCAGCATGACGGGGAGCCGCAGCACACGATCGCGCGCGCGGTCGAGGACCTGAAGACCAAGACCGGGGTGCACGACGCGAGCTGGCACCTCGACCAGTCGCGCTGGGACGTCGATCTCGACGCGGGCACGATCACCTTCGTCAACCCGCGCAAGTGGAAGATCGTCGCCCCGGTGCAGGTCATCGGAACCTTCAATACCCAGGACGGTACCTGGCTATGGGGATGGGACCATCCTTCGGTGCCGCGACCGCTTGCCGCGCATGCGCGAGCAGTGCGCGCGTTCGGCGCGAAGTATCGGCTCGAACGCTACACCACCCGCAAGATCGCCGCGAGCGAGGCCGAGGCGTGGCAGTTCACCGCTTTGGCCTGCTACCTCGCGGGCGCGCAGGGCGGCTATCGCGGGCCGACGGGCCCGACGCGGGTGTTCATGACCTTCGGACAGGTGACGATCAGCAACAGCTGACGCTCAGATATCCAGCGCCCAGCCGTCGCGGCCCTTGGGATCGGGCGGGGTGGTCGGAACGTAGCGCGTCGCGCCCGCTTGCAGCCGCAGGATCGTCCAGTCGCCGCGGCGGTCGACTTCCTCCAGCGCGCAGCCGCACGCCTTGAACGCCGCCACCACCGCTTCGCGCTGGGTTTCGAGCAGCCCCGCCAGCACGATCGTCGCATTCGCATCGGCGATCGCCGCGAGTTCGGGCGCCATCGAGACGAGCGGCCCGGCCAGGATGTTGGCGATCACCAGGTCGTAGGGCGCGCGCGCAGTGATCGCGTCGCTCAGCGCGCCGTCGGCCATGATCAGTTCGAGCCCGTCGATTCCGTTGTCGGCGGCATTACCCCGCGTTACGTCGATCGCGGCGGGATCGATGTCGGTCGCGACGATTTTCGCATCGGGCCACAGATGCGCCGCGGCGAAGGCGAGCAGCCCCGTCCCCGTACCCACATCGATCACACTGGCGAAGCTACGATCCGACATTGCGTCGAGCATGCGCAGGCAGCCCGACGTCGTCGCATGGTGACCGGTGCCGAAGGCGCGGCCGGCGTCGATCAGGAAGGCGCGGCCGCCCTTGGGCGCCTCGACTGGGTGCGCGCTGGTATGCACGACGAAGCGGCCCTCGCGGATCGGCTCGAGCCCCTCCTGGCTCATCTTGACCCAGTCCTCGGCGGTCAGCGCCTCGATCACGGGCTCGGTGCCGGCCGCGCTCGGCACCAGCGCACGGAGTGCCGCCAGCATCGCTGCGTCGGGCTCGTCCTCCATATAGGCATCGAGCCGCCAGCGCTCCTTATTGTCCTCGACCTCCTCGGTGGTCATCAGCACCGCGTCGAGCGCGAAGTCGCCGGCGTCGATCGCCTCGGCCTCGGCACGGGTGCACGGCAGTGTGACCTTCCAGCTGTCGATATCAGCGGACATAGCTGGCCCCGTTGATGTCGAGCACTGCGCCGGTCATCGAGGGCGGCGCCTCGAGCGCGCAGAACCGCGCGAGCTTCGCGACTTCGTCGGGATCGGCGACGCGGCCGAGCGGGATGTCGGCGAGCAGTTTGTCGCCGCCGCGGCTCGCCAGATAATCGTCGGCCATGCCGGTCATCGTGAAGCCGGGGCAGATCGCGAAGGCGAGAATGCCCTGGCTCGCATAGCCGCGGGCAATCGACTTGGTCATGCCGACCATTCCGGCCTTGGACGCGGCATAATGCCAGTGCGCGGGCGAATCGCCGCGATAGGCGGCGCGGCTTGCGACATTGACGATCCGGCCCGGGCGCCCCTCCGCCTGCCAGTGGCGCACCGCCAGCCGGCAGAGTTCGGCCGAGGCGGTCAGATTGACGCGCATCGTCTTTTCCCAGCCCGCGACCCAATCGTCATGGTCGAGATCGAGCGGCGTGGCTTCGAAGATGCCGGCATTGTTGATCAGCACGTCGATCCGCCCGTCGAGCGCATCGAGCGCCTGCTGCCACAGCCGCTGCGGTGCGGCGGGGTCGGTGAAGTCGGCGGGAATGCCGCTGTTGGTGCCCTGGCCGACGAGGCGGACGCCGTCGCCGGTCAGCGACTGCGCGATCGCGGCGCCGATGCCGCGGCTCGCGCCAGTGAGGAGGATGTTGGTCATGGCGGGGCAGTAGCGGCTTCGGCGGAAGCCGTCATCCTCGGCGACGCTTCCCTCGCTCGCGATGATCGCTCCCCTCCCGCTTGCGGGAGGGGTCGGGGGAG